>NZ_JAGCFH010000007.1 GCF_017650195.1 Ruminococcus sp.
TATTGTTGTCGGCAGCAGTTGCTGTACCGTCTGTCACAGGCGGCATTATAGCATCGAAGGCAGAGGCGGCCGCGTCGGTGTCAAATCCTATAATATGGGCTGACGTACCAGACGACGATGTTATAAGAGTCGGTGACACATATTATATGGTAAGTACAACAATGTTCTTCAGTCCAGGCGCACCGATAATGAAGTCCAAGGATCTTGTTTCGTGGGAAATCTGCAATTATGTTTTTGATACTTATGCAAACGGCGACGTCCAGAACTTGAAAAACGGCAAGAATGATTATTCTCACGGACAGTGGGCGACAAGTCTACGCTATAATGAAAAGAACAAGAAGTTCTATGCTTTCTTCGGAAGCTATGGTACAAATAAATCCTATATATGCTCTACGGATGATATAGAGAACGGTGAGTGGTCGCGCGTTGAACTAAACGGTATGTATCATGATGCTTCTATCCTTTTCGATGATGACGGAAGGAACTACCTCGTTTATGGAGCCGGCGGAACCTGTAACATAAAAGAGTTCAATTCTGATATGACAGGCTGGAAGTCAGGTGGTGCCGAGAAGCAGCTCTTCAAGACGAATTTTGATAATCTTGCCGGAGAAGGTTGGCATATTCAGAAGATAAACGGTTATTACTATATATTCGGTATAGCATGGCCGACAGGTCATGGAAGACTTGAATTTGTCTACCGTTCAAAGGATCTTCTCGGATATTACGAGAGCAAGACTGTCCTTGATTCGGGACTTGGCTCATACGGAAGCGGCTGTGCACAGGGTGGTATCGTTGATACTCCTGACGGAAAGTGGTATGGTCTACTCTTCCAAGATCACGGCTCAGTAGGACGAATACCTGTACTTGTACCCGTTACATGGCAGAATGACTGGCCTATGATGGGCGTCAACGGTAAGGCTCCCCTTACTCTTGACATCGGGTCCGGCACAGGTACTGACCTTGCAGGTGACGACAGCTTTGACTATTCGACCAACGACCTTGCATTGGAATGGCAGTGGAACCACAATCCGGACAACAGTGCGTGGTCGGTAACGGAGCGTGAAGGCTGGTTGAGACTGAAGAACAAGAATATCGCGACAAATCTTCTTAACGCAAGGAATACTCTTACAATGCGCACAGAGGGTCCTGCGTGTAGCAGCTATATAAAGCTTGACACTTCAAATATGAAATCCGGTGACTATGCAGGACTTTCGGCTTTCCAACTGAAATATGGCTGTATCGGCGTCTATGTTACCGACAGTGGATCCAAGAAGGTATATATGTCCGTCAATGGAGGAAACGATATTGGAAATAGCTCCAACAAGATAGTTGCCGAGGAAAATATGAACGGTGACGAGATATACCTTAAGGTTGACTTCAAATTTGCGACAGTTGGCTCTGACGGAAGCTCCTCAAACAATATCGACAAGGCAAATTTCTACTATTCCTACGACGGACAGAACTGGACAAAGCTCGGTCAGGAGCTCTCAATGTCATACGATTTGAAGCTCTTTACTGGATACCGCAGCGGTATCTATAGCTACCCCACAAAGACCACAGGCGGATATGCTGATATCGACTTCTTCGAGTACGAGCGTCAGACATGGAACGGCAGCAACGGCAGCAAGGTGCTCAGCGGCACTCCTGTTGTAATAGAGCCTGATGAAAACGGATATTTCTTTAATAACACTTTTGAAAATGGAACTGATTCATGGAGCGGAAGAGGGTCGGCAAGCGTAGCTGTTGATAAATCTGAGTATTATTCAGGCAGCGGTTCGCTTTACTGCTCTGGCAGAGAGGCAAGCTGGAACGGCGCAGTACGCAGCCTTTCCTCATCAGTATTCAAGGCTGGACAGGAGTATAGCTTCAGCACGGTAGTAAAGTATACTGATGGACCTGCATCGCAGGATTTCTATCTCACCCTCCAGTATGAGGACAGCTCCGGAGAGGTAACTTATGACAAGATAGCAATAGTCGAGGACGTTCCCAAGGGCGAATGGATACAGCTTACCAATACAAGTTACAGGATACCCGATGGAGCTTCAAATATGCAGCTTTACGTCGAAACAGCCTCCGACGATTACAGCTTCTATGTTGACGATGCTGTGGGCGGAGTTGCAGGAACAGCTATAGACGGCCCCGAGGCTGTAAAGGCAGTGACTGGCGATATAAATGGTGACGACAGGATAGACAGCTTTGACATTGTGGCAGCCCGAAAGGCTCTTATAAGCGGAGAATTCGCCGATAAAAGAGCTGAAAAGGCAGCAGACGTCGACAAGAATGGCAAATTCGAAACCGCAGATCTTGTTCAGCTGCAAAAATATGTTCTCGGCGTGAATAAAGAGTTTTCCGAAGCCTGAATAGCCAGTACATTGCGCAGTGATATAAGAGCGATAAACTAAACACTTGAATACCTGACATATATGTTGACTTCCTCTATGTAAAACACCGCAGCTCTGTTAGATAATAGCTGCGGTGTTTTACATTATATATCATTTACGATGTTTTTCACCCACACGTTGCTGCGAACCATGAAATAACCTATGGCGACCTTTACTACCTCGGAAAATGTGACTACTGCAAATACTATGCGTATGTCAAGGTTAGTGAAGTATGAAAGTATCGCGGCAAGCGGAATCATCAGGAACCATGTAAAGCCGAAGTCAAACAGGAAGGTTATACCTGTTTTCCCTCCGCTTCTCAGTGTGAAATAGCATGCGTTGGTGTAGCTCCAAAGTGGCATTGCGAGAGCCTGTATTATTATCATGTAAGACGCGAGACTTCGTACAGTATCCTCGGTGTTATATAACTTTGGAAAAACTGAAGAAATTGGTAGAGTTATAAGTCCCACAACGGCAGCAGCGACAACTGCAAAGAAAAGCAGCTTGTTGTCAAGGTCGCGGGCTTCCTTAAGTTTGTTGGCGCCTAGTCTTGCTCCTACAATTATAGCAATGCAGGCACCCATCTGGATATATACCGAGCTGAAAAGATTGGTTATAGTGCTTGATATATTTCTTGCTGCCACAACCTCTGTGCTCCGTACGGAATAACACTGCATGACAATTGACATACCCAGCGACCACAGGAACTCGTTTACAAGCATTGGGATACCTTTTTTTGTGATGTCAGCCATGAGCCTCGCAGGTATGTGGAAGCCTTGGTAAAGTCTAATGACGTATTTGTTTTTATCAGGGTGAGAATGTGTCCAGACAATAACGACGAGGGCCTCAAATGTCTTAGCAATGACAGTAGCCCATGCCGCACCTCTGACTCCCATTTCCGGGAAACCGAATTTTCCGAAGATAAGACAGTAATCAAGGATCACGTTCAGACCTACCGCAGACATGGCGGCTGCCATTGGGGCCTTAGTATGTCCGCACTCACGAGCTGCGCTGGAATAAGCTTGACCGATACCGAATGGTATGAAGCCAACGATGATTATTTTTAGATAGTCCATTCCGCTTTGGAGTATAGCCGAAGCCTGAGCAGTTTCGCTTTCCTTACTGATGAAAAGAGATATGAGCGGAGCACCGAACATAAGGCATATTACAGCGGCTATGCAGATTATCATTGCGCAGACAAGAAGTCTGAATCTGAATGTGTATTTCTGACCTTCATGGTCGCCTTTTCCAAAGAACTGTGCTCCGAAAATACTTGGACCTGCAACAGCTCCGAAAACGGTGACATTGAATACGAAAACGAACTGATTTATGATGGAAACACCGCTCATTGGCTCTGTACCAAGTCTGCCCACCATTATATTGTCTATGAGGCTTACGAGATTGGTGACAGCCATTTGTAGTATCATAGGTACTACCATTGACATGACCATTTTGTAAAAGCCTTTATTTCCAATGAATTTTTTTCTGAAATCCTTAAACATAAGTATCCTCCCGGTGAATAGTGTTTATTATAACACAGAATCGGGAAAAATGCAATACTTGGAAGAAGGTGTTTTACCAGTAAATACATATTTTTGAATTATAGTATAGTTTTGGGAATATTAAGATAAAAGAGTAGTTGTCAAATACAAATGAATTGATAACATGCAGGGGAATTAAAATTAAATATCATGTCTCATCAGTAAAACAGGGGACATGCATAAAAGAACAGGAGGAATTACTTATGAGTATCCGAAAAAGAGGTATAGCCATCGCCATAAGTATGGTGACGGCAACTTCTGCACTTAACATGGGAAATCTCATTGAAAGTGCATATGCTGAGGACAGTGTACAGGCGGTTTTCTATGTTTCTCCAGATGGGAGCGACAGTGGTGACGGTTCTGTGAGCTCTCCATATGCGACCATTGAAAAGGCTCGTGATGAGGTTAGAAAGATAAACGGAAGTATGTCAGGTGACATTATCGTTTATCTTCGCGGCGGTGATTACCGTATCAATAAGCCTGTTGAATTCGACACAAGGGACTCGGGCAATGACGGCTTTACTGTCAGGTATGAGGCATACAATGGGGAAACTCCCGTTATCAATGGTGCTCAGAAGGTTACAGGCTGGAAGAAGTACAACGATAAGCTCTGGTCAGCGCCGCTTGACAGAGATATAAAGCTTCGAAATCTGTATGTTAATGACAAGCGTGCTAATATGGGCAGCGTACAAGTACAGGCTAAGGGTGGCTATGGTGACTACTATGTTACAGCAGGACAGGCTGACTGGGCATGGGATTCAGGAAAAAAGAGCGATGGTATCATTTATGATGCAGGCTCTATGCCGCGTATAACTTCCAATTTTGATGATCTAGAGGTCGTTAACGGAACAACATGGAACGAAAATATTGTATGTTCCCGTGATATAAAGTACGATGGTGGGAGTATGATACTTCTCATGCAGCAGCCATACGGCGCAATAGCTCAGACTCCAGGCTGGGGTGCAGGTTTCACAACAGGCGGAACTCATACTATATACAATGCTTTCTCATTTGTTGACAGCGAGGGGGAATTCTTCTTTGATAAGACAGACAAGGTGCTGTATTACTATCCGAGAAACGGCGAAGATATGACATCTGCTGACGTTGAAGCACCTGTAGCGGACTGCCTTATCAAGATTGCAGGAAAGTCTACAAGCGAGCGAGTTGAGAACATCTCGTTCAGTGGCATAACCTTTGCTAATACTGATTATCAGCTGACTGATGTTGCAGGGTCTCATGGCAAGACGACCTGTCAGGCAGCTCAGTGCTACACGGCTTTTGCAGATTCTAACTGGCACAGCAAGAATTACGAAATGGTTGATACACTCCCAGCGGCTGTACATATCACTAGCAGCGACAATATCAAGGTTACAGGTAACATTGTTAAGCATACAGGAGCTGACGGTATCTCTATGACAAATGATGTTATCAATTCAGAGGTGAGTGGAAACTTCGTAACAGATATAACATCCAGTGGTATTACCGTTGGACATCCGCAACATATCTACATTGGAGACGGTGACGGCAGAAACCGTGAGAAGTTCCCTCGCGGCGTTGAGGGAGTGTGCAAAAACGATCTTATCATCCAAAATCTTCTTTATGATATCAGTGTGGTTCACGGCTTCGGCGGATGTGCTGCAATAACCGCATACTTTGTAGATTCTGTGAAGATACTTAGCAATACAATTGAGAAGACTGCATATAACGGCATTCATCTTGGCTGGGGGTGGTGTAACTTCAAGGACAGCACCACTTGCCGTGATAACCAGATATGCTATAACAGAGTTATCAACTCTCTGAACCGACTTCACGACAGTGGAGGAATATACACTATCGGACAGATGCCAGGAACTATTATAAACGAAAACTATGTCCAGGGCATCCCTGCAGGCGGCTTAGGAGCACCTACATATGGACTTCATAACGACGAGGGAACGACATATATTGAGGAGAATGACAACGTCCTCGAAA
>NZ_JAGCFH010000103.1 GCF_017650195.1 Ruminococcus sp.
GCCGAGATTTATTATACTATATTATATTAATAAAGTCAATAGTATTTTAAAAATTACTTCGAAAACAGGTTTTTATTATTTAATGTCATTATGCAAGTAACATATAAGAAAAACGCAGGCTTTCTGTTAGAAAACCTGCGTTTTGAATGCCGCTGACCGGACTTGAACCGGTACGATATTGCTACCGAGGGATTTTAAGTCCCTTGTGTCTGCCAATTCCACCACAGCGGCTTAAAAAACGGTATATCGTATATTGACGATATACCGCCGTTTCTGGTCGAGGTGACAGGATTTGAACCTGCGGCCCCTACGTCCCGAACGTAGTACTCTACCAAACTGAGCCACACCTCGACAGCAATAATATTATACTACAAATGGGAAGTAATGTCAAGTGTAAATATTTTTTGTTTAATTATTTTTATTTTTTTACAATAGTTTGAGGAATAGTTAATAATAGTATTTTGGATATAGAGGTTCACATATTGATTCGATTGACTTATTAAACTATTTATGTTATAATGTATAAAATATAATCGGAATATACCGATTTTAAAGGAGGAGTTTATGATTAATCGTGAAAAAGCAATGAGTATTATTACGAAATACAGACAAGAACATCTGCTTCAATATTATGATGAACTGAGCGATGAGGAAAAAAATGAGCTTTTGAAGCAAATAGAGCTCATAGATTTTTCCGTGCTTGAAAACCTTAATGGTGGAAAAAATATTGCAGATATACGCGGCACATTTGCACCTCTCGGTGCCGTTACTATTGGTGATATCGCATCAAACAGCAAGGAGTATATCCGAACCGGTGTTGAAGCTATAAAAGCAGGTAAGGCGGCTGCTGTACTTCTTGCTGGCGGACAGGGCACAAGGCTTGGTTTTGACAAGCCGAAGGGAATGTTCAATATAGGCGTTGACAAAGAACTTTACATATTTGAGTGCCTTATAATTAACCTTATGGATGTTGTTGAACTTGCAGGTACATGGATCCCTCTCTACATCATGACCAGTGAGAAAAACAATAAGGATACTATGGATTTCTTTGCAGAAAAGAACTATTTTGGCTATGATTCTGATTATATCCATTTTTTTATACAGGATATGGCACCTTCCGTTGACTTTGACGGCAGGATATTGATGGAAAGCAAATCAAGGATATCCGTTTCACCTAACGGAAACGGCGGTTGGTTCTCATCTCTCGTAAGAGCTGGTCTACTAGAAGATATTAAGAAAAAAGGCGTAGAATGGATTAATGTTTTTGCAGTGGATAATGTGCTTCAGCGCATTGCGGATCCTGGATTTTTAGGCGCTGTAATAAAATCAGGATTTCAGTCAGGCAGTAAGGTTGTAAGCAAGGCTGCTCCTGAAGAAAAAGTTGGCGTACTTTGCCTTGAAGACGGAAAGCCATCTATCGTTGAATACTATGAGATGACCGATGAAATGAGGACTCTTATTGACGAAAACGGCGAACTTGCATATAAGTATGGTGTTATACTCAATTATCTTTTCAATGTGAACAAGCTTGAAGAAATATGCGATAAAAAGCTTCCGGTTCATGTTGTGGACAAGAAAATACCATTTATGAATGAAAACGGAGATTATATCATTCCGACTTCTCCGAACGGACATAAATTTGAAACGCTTGTTCTTGATATGGTGCATTTGCAGGATAGCTGTCTAGCTTATGAGGTCGTGCGTGAAAAAGAATTTGCACCTGTCAAAAATGCCACAGGAGTGGATTCTGTTGAAACTGCAAGAGAGCTTCTCAAAGCTAACGGCGTAGAAATATGATTACAAGCGACACTTCCGAAGTTACGGGAGTGTCGTTGTGTATATTAAACATTCGGGTGATGAATCAGAAAATGAAAAATCTACTAAAATTATTGAAAAATTACAAAAAGGAGCTTATTTTCGGTCCGTTTTTCAAGCTTCTTGAAGCCATTTTTGAATTGATCGTACCTATTGTAATGGCTAAGATAATTGATAACGGTATAGGCAGCAGAAATTCAAGCTATGTAATAAAAATGAGCGGACTGATTGTTTTGCTCGGAGTATGTGGTCTGTGCTTTGCTCTGACCTGTCAATATCTTGCTGCAAAATGTGCTTATGGATTTGGAACAGAACTAAGAACAGCACTTTTCAAGCATATAAATTCGCTGTCTTGCAGCAGTATTGATAAGATAGGTACTTCATCTCTTGTTAACAGGCTTACGAACGATACAAATACCGTACAGAACGGTGTTAATATGTTTATCAGACTTGCTGTCAGGGCTCCTTTTCTTGTTATTGGAGCTGCTGTTATGGCTGTAACGATAGACATGAAGCTTTCGGTTATATTCTTTATCGTAGCTCCTATCATATCTGCTGTAATATTTCTTATTATGAGGAAAACGATTCCTATGTATAAGAAAAATAAGCAATATCTTGATCGTGCCTCAACGCTTACACGAGAAGGACTTGAAGGCGCAAGAGTTATAAGAGCTTTTTCGCGCCAGCAGGAAGAGATCAATAAATTCAAAGATGCTTCGGACGATATATCATCATGTTCAATTGCTGTCGGAAAAATATCAGCAGTACTCAATCCTGTTGCTTTTATGGTCATGAACCTTGGAATAGTGGCCGTAATATGGTTCGGCGGCAAAAGGATTGATACAGGTGGTCTTACACAGGGAGAGCTTACCGCATTTACGAACTATATGACGCAGATACTTCTTGCATTGGTAGTTCTTGCAAATCTTATTGTGATTTTCACAAAAGCGTTTGCATCTGCGAACCGTATTAGCGAAGTTTTCGCTCTTGCACCTGAAGAAAGAGGTGAAATTTCCGTTCTTGGTAATTCATGCGAAAATTTCATAGAATTCAAGAATGTTTCCTTTGCTTACGAGGACGCTGGTGATTATTCAATCAAAAATGTAAGCTTTACAGTTAAACGTGGCGAAATGCTCGGAATAATAGGCGGAACAGGCTGCGGTAAAACAACGCTCGCCAATCTGATACCCTGTTTTTACAGGGCATCAGAGGGGAATGTTTCGGTCTCGGGCGTTGACGTTAATAATATAGCGCCAGAGTTACTCAGGAAAAGGATAGGAACGGTTCCGCAGAAGGCTGTGTTATTTACTGGTACTATTCGTCAGAATATGCAGTGGCAAAAGGCTAACGCAACAGATGAAGAAATAGTTTCAGCGCTTAAAACAGCGCAGGCATGGGAATTCGTCAGTCAGATGCCGGACGGACTTGACACGATAATATCACAGGGTGGAAAGAACTTTTCGGGCGGTCAGAAGCAGCGTATAACTATTGCTCGGGCGCTTGTCGGCGAACCTGATATAGTTATTCTGGACGATTCTACAAGCGCACTTGACTACAAAACAGATCTTGCATTCAGACAATCACTACGCACAGAACTTCCCAATACTACGATAATTATGATCTCTCAACGCACTACCTCTCTAAAAGATGCTGATAAAATAATAGTTATGGACGATGGAGAAGCAGTGGGCATAGGAAAACACGAAGAGCTGATTGAAAACTGTGAGGTTTACAGTGAAATATACTTATCGCAGATGAATCAGAAAGAAGGGACGGCCAATGGTTAAAATACTTAAAAGAGTTTTACAGTATGCTCGTCCCTACATTAAATATAGCATAATGGGAGTGGTTTTTGCAGCTGTTGGAGTATCTCTTTCATTAGCAGTACCTGTTTTCATAGGCGAGGCTATAGACTGTTGTATAGGTGCTGGAAAAGTAGATTTTCCAAGCCTATTCAAAATAGTAACAGCACTTGGCTCAATCGTTGCTGCAAGTACGCTTTTCCAATGGATGATGTGTCTTTGTACCAATAAATTGGCTTTTCTTACTATCCGCGACCTTAGGAATGATATTTTCAATAGGCTAGAGAGGGTTCCGCTGAGATATATCGACAGTCATACAAAAGGTGAGCTTACAAGTCGCGTCATCAATGATACAGAGATAATATCAGACGGTCTTTTGCAAGGTTTTGCACAGCTTTTCAGCGGAATTATCACAATTATTGGTACGCTAATCTTTATGATGACTATCAATTTCAGAATAGCTGTTATTGTCGTTATTCTAACGCCTCTTTCTTTTGTTGCCGCATCAAGGATAACAAAGGCTACCCATGAGTCATATATGAAACAGTCCAGGCTTCGCGGTGATATGTTTGGACTTGCTGAAGAACTAACAGGCAATCAGAAGCTCGTAAAAGCTTTTGTATACGATAAGCGCGCAGAAGAACGTTTTGATGCAGTAAATCAGGCTTACGGAAAGATAGGTGCGAAAGCAACCTTTTTCAGTTCCATGACCAATCCTACAACAAGATTTGTAAATGGTATAATATATGCAGCTGTCGGTATGCTTGGGGCTCTTGGAGTTATCGGCGGATTTTCATTTGTGAGCGCTATGACCGTAGGTAAGCTTTCGAGTTTCCTTGCATATTCTAATCAGTATACAAAGCCTTTCAATGAGATATCAGGCGTTATCGCCGAATTACAGAATGCAGTTGCCTCGGCTCAGAGAGTCTTTTCTGTGCTTGACGAGGAGGAGATACGTGATGATTCAGACAAGGAAGTGCTTAATTCCTGTGACGGAAGCATAAAGCTTGCAAACGTATTTTTTTCATATGATCCCAAAATTAAACTTATACAGGATTTCAGCCTTGATGTAAAGCCGGGTCAACGTATAGCGATCGTAGGCCCGACAGGTTGTGGAAAATCAACAATCATAAATCTTCTTCTTCGGTTTTATGATATTGACAGCGGAAGGATAGAAATATCGGGAATGGATATTTCAGATATTACGCGAACCAGCCTAAGGAGCAGCTTTGGCATGGTATTGCAGGAAACATGGATATTCACTGGAACTGTAGCAGAAAATATTGCTTACGGCGTGCCAGAGGCTACAAGGGAACAGGTAATTCAAGCTGCAAAAGCAGTATATGCTCATGGCTTTATAAAAAGGCTGCCTAAAGGCTATGATACAGTGATCAGCGAAGATAGTGGACTTTCACATGGGCAGAAGCAGCTTATATGCATTGCAAGGATAATGCTCATGTCTCCACCTATGCTTATACTTGATGAAGCTACAAGCTCTATAGACCTCCGAACAGAACAACGTATACA
>NZ_JAGCFH010000104.1 GCF_017650195.1 Ruminococcus sp.
CTTGAAATGCAAAAATTTGGTTATAGATTAGGCTGTTCTCAAGAAGAATTTGAGCGTATGGTCAGAGACCGTGAATCTTATGTAAACAAAGATATAGCACCAATAGAAAATGTGCTTAATTCACCTGAGCTACGTTCAAGATATAACGAGATACTAACGAAAAGAAAAAATGATAACACAAACACATTAAAACAATATGGACTATTGGATAATTAAGGAGGAATAATTTAAGATGATTACTAACTGATTATTTCACGGTAAGGAAAGCAGCAAAACGCAATACGGAAAGCACCAAATCGCTTCAGGGAAAGCAGTAGCGCGCAACATGGAAAGCGGTAATCCACATCATGAAACTATCTTTCAAATGAGATCTTACCTTAATTCTTCAAGAAGCTTTTCAAAAAGCAGATTGGATATCAGTTTTGGATGCGCTATACAGTCATCTGTACCTTCACAGATACGGATGTTGTATACTTCTTCAGGAACCTCTGTATTTATATATGGCCTTAATTCATCAATAATGGGGTTGCCTTCAGCATATGAAGCTTTTAGTCTGGCAATGAAATCTGGTTTACCATCATCAAACTTAGAAACCGGTCCGATGTTTTTAATAGTTTTCTTCTTTGGTACAGACTTAACGGTATTAGGATCAATAACTCTGATTGACTCCGAAATGCGAATATATTTGGATCCGTTGTTACTAAATACATCAAGAAACATAACTACCTCCTATTATAGCATACATTGCACTACTTAAACCTCAAAAATCTGAATTTGTCAACCCATATAATCAAAAAAAGTGAAAA
The DNA here is from genome assembly GCF_017650195.1 of Ruminococcus sp. Lineage (GTDB taxonomy): Bacteria > Bacillota > Clostridia > Oscillospirales > Ruminococcaceae > Ruminococcus. Next base: position 807 of record NZ_JAGCFH010000104.1, read on the forward strand.
TTTTTCGAGAAATCTTCACTGTTACTTTTTTCTATTCGTTTTTTTTCTGTCAAACTCGGGTGGGAAGAAGCCGAATAAAACGTTTAATGTTTTTCGCAATTCAAATGATATAATTGACAAAGCAACTAAAAAGCGGTATAATATTGATAAATTATAGTGCAATTAAACGTATTGTATAAACTCATGCAGAAAATATATATCTCTATATTATTGTTACTTATCAATTATTATTTTTTTGGAGAGTAAAATATGGATATTATAAGTTTATTTGAACCGCCATTTAATAGTGATCTGCTTATCAAGCGCAAGAAGATCCGAAAGGAATTGTTAGAATCAAATGTTGACTTTATAGATAAGAAAATTGCGATCTTAGGCGGCTCTACCACTCATGATATAAAAGATATTCTCGAACTGTTTCTTTTAAATAATGGAATACGTCCAACATTCTACGAAAGTGAATATGGGCAGTATTGGCAGGATTCTATGTTTCCAAATCTGGAACTTGATTCGTTTGAACCTGACATAATATATATTCACACAACATACCGAAATATACTGCATTTCCCGATGATAAATGATCCTGTTGAAACAGTAAATCAGTATTCTGACGAAACCTACGAGCATTTCTCTGTGATGTGGGATCAGCTTCATAAAAAATATAAAGCTGTTGTGATACAGAATAATTTTGATTTCCCGGATTGGAGGCTGCTTGGCAACAGTGATGCCAGCAATATTCACGGAAGAATTAATTTTATTACAAGGCTGAATATGAGATTTGCCGAATATGCTCAGCAGCATGATTATTTCTTTATTCATGATATCAATTATCTTTCGGCATATTGCGGTCTTACTGCGTGGTCGGATCCGTTTTACTGGCATATGTATAAATGTACTCCTGCTCAATCCACTATACCTTATCTTGCACACAGTGTAGCGAATATAATAAAGTCCATTTACGGAAAGAATAAGAAAGCATTTGCGCTTGATCTTGATAATACGTTATGGGGCGGTATTGTAGGTGACGACGGCGCTGAAAATATTGAAGTTGGACAAGAGACTTCAGTAGGTCAGGCTTATAGTGAATTCCAAAGCTATATTAAGGCACATAAGCAGTTGGGTGTTATTTTGAATATAGTCAGTAAAAATGATATGGAAAATGCAATGTCCGGACTGAGAAGACCGGACATGGTCCTTAAACCGGACGATTTTATAATGATCAAAGCGAATTGGGAGCCAAAATCACAGAATCTCATGGACATTGCCCATACTCTTTCATTGACACCTGACAGTTTTGTCTTTGTTGATGATAATCCGGCAGAACGAGAGATAATCAAACAGCAGATACCAAATGCTGTTGCTCCGGATATCGGAGATGAGCCGGAATATTATATTCGCGCAATAGACAAAATGGGTTATTTTGAAGTAACTACAATTTCAAATGATGATGCTTCACGTACTTTAATGTATAAACAGAATGCAGAGCGTTCACGCGCCGAAGCTCTGTTCAGCAATTATGATGACTACCTTCGTTCACTTGAAATGAAAGCGGAGATATCTGCTTTTTCATCATTGTATCTTTCCCGTATTTCGCAGCTGACAAATAAATCAAATCAGTTTAATCTTACCACGCTCCGTTGTTCACAGGAAGATATCACGGCGTACGCCAACGATGATCGATATATCACGCTGTATGGAAAGCTATCAGATAAATTCGGCGATAACGGAGTAGTATCAGTTATAATAGGTAAAATAAACGGAGATAATCTTGATTTGATAGTTTGGCTGATGAGCTGTCGTGTACTAAAAAGAAATATGGAATTCGCCATGATGGATACACTTGTAAATAAAGCAAAAGCTCAAAATATAAAAACCATAAACGGTTTTTATTATCCAACAAACAAAAACGCAATGGTCAGAGACTTTTATAAAACGATGGACTTTGAAAAGGTTTCGGAAGATGAACATGGGAATTCCGCATGGAAATATATTATCCCCGACGAATACATAAATAAACAGAATGTGATTGATGTTAATGAACCGAATTGAAACGAATATATATGGTGATCTGTCCATACCATACCTTGGCTGTGGTACATGGCAGATAACTAAAGCTGACGATATGAAGTCAGTTGTTAAAGAAGCGTATTCTTTGGGATATCGTTTATTCGATATTGCTGCTGCTTACAGCAATGAAATCACATTTCGCAAAGCAATTGCTGAAAACAATATCCCTCGCGATGAACTATTGATATCTGATAAAGTCTGGAACACTTCAAGAGGTTATGAAAAAGTCAGAGAGGCTTGCAAGGCCTCTCTTCATAAGATTAAAACAGATTATCTTGACTTTTATCTGATCCATTGGCCTGCTTCAAAAAAGCTGCATGACAATTGGGAAGAGATCAATGCCGATACGTGGAGAGGCATGGAATCATTGGTTTATGACGGCCTTGTAAGAAATATCGGAGTATGCAATTTCAAGAAAGAACATCTCAAAGCGCTGCAAAAGACATCAAAAATAAAACCTGTGATAGATCAGATTGAATTTCATCCGGGATATATGCAGGCTGAACTCTATAATTATTGTCTGTCAGAAAGTATACTCATTGAGGCAAGCAGTCCTCTCGGGAACGGACAGATACTTTCAAACAGCGTTCTGAAGGAAATTGCAGCAACAAAAAACAAAAGTACTGCACAGATCTGCTTAAGGTGGGCAATACAGAAAAAAGTAACAGCGATCCCCAAAACAACCAATACTGATCGTTTAAAAGAAAATGCGGATATATTTGATTTTGAACTGTCTGAAAAAGAAATTGCTTTGATAGATGCTATCCCCTTTTGCGGAGGGCTTGCTATTGATTCTGATGAGGTGACGCAATTTGGATAATGATAAGATCATACTCAAAAGACTGCGTAAGCAGATCTTTCTGACAGGATACAAAGGCGGTCTTGCCCATTTTGCTTCATGTTATTCATGCCTTGAGATAATATATACTCTTTACTGTAAAGGGATACTCAGAATTGATAAGAAAAATCCCAAATGGAAGGAGCGCGACAGGTTCATTTTAAGCAAGGGACACGCAGGTCTGGCTTTATATGCGGTTCTAACGGAACAAGGACTCATTTCAAAGGAAAGATTTGAATCCTATCTTCAATCGGAAAACTGCATCGGCGGGGAACCGTGTATGCGCGATAGTGAATGGATAGAAGCAACCACCGGTTCTTTAGGGCACGGATTGTCTATGGGACTTGGAATGGCGATCGCAAATAAAACAGATAACAGAAATGCCAAAGTATATGTGATTTTAGGCGACGGAGAATGCGAGGAAGGAACTGTATGGGAAGCAGCCATGTCAGCCTCTGCATTAAAGCTTGACAATCTAATAGTGATCCTTGATTGCAACAGGATACAGAAAATGGATTTTGTAAACAGAACGATCGGCTCGGATAACTGGCGCCAGAAAATGGAGGCATTCGGATGGCTCGTAAAAGAAGTTGACGGACACGATGTGAATAAACTCTATGATCTGTTTTTGGAAAAAAACGATTCCGGGCTGCCTCTTTTTATTATTGCTCATACCACAAAGGGTAATGGCGTATCAATAATGGAGAATATGCCAAACTGGCACTTTAAGCTGCCGAATAAGAAAGAACTCAAAATTTTTCAGACAGAACTAGATATAGATAGTTCGGAAATGGAGTAAGAAATGCAGACCGCATATATCAGCAAGCTTATGGAACTTGCAGAACGTGATAAAAATGTTATGCATTTACTGGCTGACAGCGGAACAGGCTATGATGAAATGTTCCGGAGGAACTTTCCTGAACAAATAATCAATTTCGGTATTGCTGAAGAAAACATGGTCGCTGCCGCAGCGGGAATGGCAACTTGCGAAAAGATCCCTTTTGTATATACTGCCGGTGCATTTTTGTGCTATCGTTCGCTTGAGTTTATTCGTAACGATATATGTTTTCAAAATCTGAATGTTAAACTGATAGGTATGGGAAGTGGTCTCTCATGGAGTTCACTGGGACCAACACACCACACTACGGAAGATATTGCTGTTTTGCGCTCGCTTCCAAATCTTATGATACTTGCGCCGGCAACTCCGAAGCAGGTCTTTGAAGCAGCTGAAACAGCATACAACCACATAGGACCGGTATATATACGTATCGGAATGAATCATGAAAAAGAATTCTTCCCCGATGATCACACTTTAGCAGCTGGAAAAAATGACGTTCTTTTTGAAGGGAAAGACTTGGTTGTTTTTTCAGTGGGAAGCATACTTGAAGAAGTTTATGAGGCTGTTTCAAAACTTATTGACAGCGGAAATAGCATTGGTCTTATAAATGTTTCGACTGTTAAGCCATTTAATTACGAAGATGCTTATGAACATATTAAAAATGCAAAAGCTGTTGTTTCTGTTGAGGAACATTCAGTATTCGGAGGACTCGGAAGCATTATGGCTGAAGTAATTGCTAAGTACAGACTTGATCTGAAGCTTGAAACTTTAGGGCTCAATGATCGCTTTGCTGCTGGTTACGGCAGCATCAAGGCAGTCAGAAAAGCGAATGGATTCGATTCAGAAAGCCTATATAACAAAATCAAGAAAGTATGTGATGTAATTTGAATGAGTTTTGTTTTGCAGATATATATATCGGACAAAAGGAGTCCTTTTTAAAAACGATCACCGCAGAAGCAGAAAACAGTTTCCGTGAGATCACGGGAGATATTAATCCTCTGCATTATGATGACAATTTTGCTGCTGCAATTCCCGGAACAAATTTTAAAGGGCACATTTCCTTTGGTATGCTTACAGCTTCGTTATATTCAACACTTGCAGGTGTATATCTGCCGGGGAAATACAGTCTGATACACAGCTTTGATGAAATTTCATTTATGCACCCTGTATATGCAGGCGATGAACTGACAGTATCAGGTGAAGTAACAAAAAAATGGGACGAATTGGGGCTTATAATGGTCACTGCCTTCATCAGGGAAAAAAAAGGTGAAACAGTATCAAAAGCGAAAATAAAAATAAAGGTTTTAAAATAGTATTGGAGGAATAAAAAATGACAAGAGAAAGCGTTTATGAAAGATTGAATTCTGTATTTCGTGATATACTTGATGATGATACGATCAATCTCAAAGATGAGACAGTGGCAGATGACGTTCCGGGCTGGGATTCCTTTGAGCATATCAACCTCATTATAGGCGTAGAAGAAGAATTCAAATTCAAAGTTCCTATGAATAAGGTCGTAAGTATGAAGAATGTTGGCGAAATGGTCGATATTATCCTTGAAATGGGACAATAACCCATATAAAAGGAAGGCAAAAGGCTATGACCCTTTTTGATTTTGATTATTTTATACTTATCTTTGCCCTTGTTGTGGGATATTATGCTTTGGGACGTTTTCAGAAATACGTCTTACTTACCGGAAGCATTTTGTTTTTTATTATGGCTTCAGCTGAATATGTTGAAAAAAGTATCGGCATATTTTTATTTGTATCAGCGGTCACATACACCGGAGCTATAATTATCAGTAAACTGAAAGGAAAAAAGCGGCGATTTGCCGCTGCCGCAACTATATTTCTGCTTGTAGCCGTATTGGTCGTTTTTAAGTATCTTTATAATTTAGCTGATCTGACAATGTCAATCTTTAATGCGAAGGCTGACATTTCTTTTTTATCATTTGTATCTATTATCGGCGTTTCATATTTTACTCTGTCTGCAATTGGTTACATAGTTGACGTTTACTGGAATTCTTACAAAACAGAACTGAATCCTGCTGATGTTATTCTGTTCATCTTTTTTTTTCCACAGCTCGTATCAGGTCCTATCACAAGATTTGACGTTATGAAAAAGCAGTTCAATGAAAAAACTGTTTTGAAATACGAGAATATATCTCATGGTATGCGCAGAATGCTGTGGGGATATTTCAAAAAACTTGTGATCTCAGAAAGAATGAACATAGTTGTCTCAGCTATATATAATGATTATACCTCATATAGCGCTATAGGAATCATTGGTGCAACTATCTGTTATGCAATAAGGCTTTATACAGATTTTTCAGGCTGTATGGATATAATCATTGGTACTTCAAGACTGTTCGGCATAGAACTTCCGGAAAATTTCTCCGCTCCGTTTTTTTCTAAAAATGTCAAGGAGTTTTGGCAGAGATGGCATATCACTTTAGGCATCTGGTTTAAGGATTACGTAATGTATCCGCTGCAAAAGAGTGAATTAATGGTAAGGATCGGAAAAGCAAGCAAAAAGCGCTTTGGGAAAAAGCATGGCAAAAGAATACCTTTTTATTTATCCATGACAGTACTTTGGTTTCTAATAGGAATCTGGCATGGAGGTACAGGTTATTATTTTGTTGCATCAGCTATCATACCGTGTTTTTATCTTATTATGAGCGACCTTTTACAGCCTGTTTTTAAAGGTATCAACAATAAACTGAAAATTGATACCGAATGCTTTAGCTGGCGTTTGTTTCAAAGCATCAGAACAGGTCTTTTACTTTGCGTTTGCTGGTTTTTTGTATGCTCCGGAAGTCTTTCGGCAGCAGCTGATATTTTATGCAATATGTGCAAAAATCCTGTGTCTTATACGACTTTCGCTTCGGCTATGAAAAACATGGGATTAAATGCTATGGATATTTTATTAGTGATCACCGGATGTCTGGCTATAGCTCTGGAGGATTATTTTTCTTATCATGGTGAGAACATTACTCAAATGCTTGATAAGCAAAACATTTCATTCAGATTTATCGTTGAAGGTCTTGAAGCAGCTGCAATAGCATTCTACGGAATGGCAGGAACATCAGAATTCATTTATTTTAAGTTTTGATAGAGGGGCTGTATGAAGGAAAAAAATAAGCTTAAATGGAAATATCTTGTTTTTCCGTTTATACTGTTATTATTGTTTGTCTGGACAAATTATTATATTGACCCGGCAAGTATTTTTCATAATGATTCAGAACAATGGGAAAATATGGCAAGATCAATCGTTAACGGTGACGAGGTCTATTTTGCATTTAATAACGGTAATGAGAGAGAGGTAAAGCATCACCTTATAATGCAGATGCCGGATCAGGTAGACTGCGTCGTTATTGGACCGAGCTTAGCGATGTGTATAGACAGAGAAATGACCGGCGACAGTATATTTTATAATCTCGGGGAATCCGGTGCTGATTTGTATGATATCCTTGCTCAATTCGGCTTAATGGAAAAATACAGCAAAAAAACTGAACGTATTATTTTTTGCGTAGATACTTATTTTTTTGACAGGAATATATATCTTAACAGAGAGATACATCTTCCTTTGATCAGTTATGCTGAATATATGCTTTCCAGGCTTGGAGCTGAGCCTGATGTTGAAATTGTACACGATGACTCTTCGGATAAAAACGATCTGGATTATGTCAAGCTAAAGCAATTATTTTCAATAACGTATTTTCAGGAATCAGTCAATTGGATCAGAAAGAGCCAAACGTTATTCCTGCCAGATAAACGCATAGGGATTGTTGATCAGGACTTCGATTATTACAATTATGCATATTACAGGAATGACGGAAGCTGGGTCTATTCAGAGTCATTTGCCAACCGTGGAACAGATCTTGTTCTTAACGAAATGGAGGAATATGATGTCTTCAATAAATTTCCTAAAAACTGTCATTTAAATGAATACAATAAAATGATCTTTGAAAAAGTAGTTCAGTATTGTATTGACAGTAATATAGAAATTGATCTGTTTCTATGTCCGCTATCGCCTCTTTTATGGGATCGTTTACAATCCGCAGACGATAATTATTTTATTCTTGATGAGTTGGAATCATTTGCTAATGAAATTGCTGAAAAATACGATCTTAAAATCACAGGCAGTTATAATCCGTATAATCTTAATGTATGCAATGAAGATTTTTACGATGAAAGACACATAAAGCATGATAAGCTGGCCAATTACTTTGATTTTAAAGCTAAGAATCAAAAGTTTTAATTCTTTAAGCCTAATACTAAGGATACCATAAAGTCTATTCAAAGTTTGTCAAAACAGAACTTGATAAGATAAATCCAAATGGTTCATCCATATCAATTCAAAGGCAAGTAGCATCGTTACAGACAAAACTCCGAAGACTACAAGAAAGCGGATTACCAATGTACGAAAAAGATGGTGCTACTATTGAAATGTGGCAAAGATACTTAGGCAAACTGAAATGAGAAGAAATTAATTATGAGAAAAGAACTTATATCAGATATGATTTATGAATCAGACGATGAGAAAGTAAAAGCTTTTCTTGCTGAGTGTGATGATGAGGAGTTGTATGTTTTCGCATATAATTACACTTGGGGTAACGGATTTGATATTCCGACAGTAATCATCAATAATTCTTGTTGCTCATTAAGCACAGCACTTCTTGTGTTTTATCGTGCCGACGGCTATTCATTTTTATTGGATAAAGAAGCGGATAGTGATCTATTACCCTGGCATATGTTCGTATCCAATATCTACTCTCGCATTATAAACGGCGCTTATTAACGGTCTGATGTAGCTTTTGTTCCTCCGTTGACTAAGGTTCAAATATTTAAGTTAAAAAAACAGCTTAATAAGAACGAAGAGGTACTGATTACAGCCATTGATGGTAAGAATTGTGATATCGACATATAAAATAGTAAAGCGGTCAACCTATGTATGTATGCAGGCTGACCGCTTATCTTTTCCAATCAATAATAGTGTCTACGATCTCACTCTGTTCAGTAGCGGCTTTGCGGAGATAAATTAGAGTATTCTCAATTCACTCATGTCACATAAGATCGGCAAGAAATGCGATATCATTACAGCGGTCAAGAAAGCTCTTTACGCTGATACCAGTAGTCGACAGGCACTCATCGACGAACGAGAAAAGCAGACTAAAATGAAGAATGCCTTTGGCAGAGGGTATTGCTAGAAATATGAGGATTACACCTGCGTGAACGCTGTAGGAGAGCTAATACGTCCCAACTATGTATCAGACCACTTCCCGATAGTGCTCTGGGAGAATGGTCATCGAAAAATCCGCTTCCAAGACCTGCGCAACCGCTGTGCCAGTCTGATCCTTGCAAATGGAATACAGATGATGCTGATACGGAAATAGCTCTCAGCCATAGCGCCATAAGTACAACGAGCAACGTGTACAACCATGTGGACAGTGAAAGCAAGAAAATGAGCGCCGAAGCAATAGCAAAAGCACTCTCAGATATGCCAGCTGATACGTCTGGTAAATCTGCATAATAAAATGCGGTTTTGAGCGATTCGAACCGCTGAAAAATAAAAGGCTTCTCGTAGTTTTCTCGCAGAAAATAGTAGATTTCAATACACTTCAGGTGTAATAAATGCAGAATTTGTGGTAAAAAAATGGCGCTTCGTCATAATAAGCAAATAGTTCCGCCTCTCGCAAAAGGCGGAACTACACGGCAAACGCCTAATTTCAATTTGGCACACTGAATCGAAATAAACCCCGTTTTTATTTGTCTGCAACTCTTCTATAAATGATTATCACTTCATGAACAAGTATCAAATCATGATTTACTAAATCGTAATTTGATACTTGTTATTTCTTTTCTTGTGTTATATTTGTCCCTCCGCTAATAATTATACATTCCAACACAACTGACTGTAGCACATCTTTATCAACCAATTTTAATATTGTATTCTTCTGCGGTTACTTCGTCGGTATATTCGTCATTAAAGCTGTTTACTTCCTTAACATTCTGTTCAACAGCCAGCAACTGTAAGGTATCTATCCTGTTCCTTACTGCTTCGCATATCAGCTCAACTCTTTCAGACTTCTGATCTTTGAGAATCTCTCTGATGTCATTTTCTATACCGTCAAGCTTTGAAAAATCATATCTGCTGAAATCAGAAACAAGCTTTATCTGCTCACTGTGATGCTTTTTGAAGGGCTTGCATTTTATCTCTGCATTCTTTATCTGATCTTCGGAGCGGTCAAACCAAAGTGAAGTTCCGCTGTCATATATGGGAGCAGCACCTATCCATTCAAGGGTTTCTGCGTTCCTGAGAAGTCCGAAATTATTAAAATGCCTGTCCTCGTTGGCGATAATATAGTCAACCACTATCATATCATCGACAGCAGCGGATATATCAACACCGATCTCCTTACAGGTATTGATATAGTGCAGATAATCGTTCTCATGATTTTCTTTTCCGCGTATCTGTAATATCCTGTACGCACTTACAAGCTCGGTATCCTTAGTGATAAAGTCCTCACATATGCTGAATGGCTCATTTCCGATATTGATAACGCTGTACGGAACATGATCTATACCGAGTCTGTCCATTACCATTGAGGCAATAACCTCGTTACACGGCTGCTGTCTGTAAGGCATTGAGCCTGCTTTGAGCAAGCAGCGCTTTCCATCAATTATCTTCCAGCGCTTTTTCAAATTACCGTCGGAGGTATTATCGGGAGAATAAAAATCAAAGCCTGATGATTTGGTACTTGTACCGAACAAAACATCTCCGATATCATCAGAGAATTCGTTGTCAAAGAAATTAATGTCCTCCCACTTCATACTGTTGCCTGATGGCTTTATCCAGTAATGATCGGAAAGACTGAGACCAAAGCATTTTGTCAGCAGTTCGCTCGGATCATATATACCGAGGGTTTCAAATGCATCGGCAATACCCATTCTGCTTGCAGGTATTGAACGGCCACACCACCATTTGTTCAGTGCGCCGCGGTCAATAACTTCATTATGGTGCAAAGGATGGACAATACCAACAGGAAGGTGTTCCCTGTGTATAACATCATTGACAGCGGTTATTCTTCCGAGAACATCGTCGATATCAATATCAGCAACCTCTGTATTCTTATGCATCAATATATATTTCATGGGTACACCTCTCTTTCCTTTACCGATATTAGTTATTATATCATTATTTTCGTTATAAATCAAGTCCTTTGTCAGATTCATACCGTACCTCAATTCATGTAGCCGTAATCATCATCGTTATATAATGAGAGAAAACGTCTGCGAAGCACATCAACTGCAATTTCAAGCTCTTCCTTTCGTTTGTTCCTGCCAAGACCCGTCAGTATACCCGCTTCCGTTGGCGTTATCTCGTTGAGGACATAACAGTCCAGCATTTTCTGATGTTCATAGCTCAACGAATCATACGCCATCCAGACAAAACGGTCACGCTCGCTTTCTTTGATGTGCCATAGCGGTGAGCCATTGAGCTTATCAGCGAGTTCTTCTGTGCAGCGTTCAGAGATATGCCGCTGATAACAAGCAGACCTGCTCATCATGTTCAGCATTACATAACGTGCGTAGGCGCACACCCATGTTGTGAATTTACACGTTCCATTGAAGCGTTCTCGGTCAAAATAACAGCGCTCAAACGCCTCCACGACTACATCTTCAACTGTAAATCCATGCATATAACCTTGCACGGAAAATTCGGGAGACGTAATTGTAGACCATGTCAAATGACGCACGGTACAGCTTATCTCATTCCCTGTCGTCGGTCAGTGACTTCTGTACTGCATTGTAATTCGCGTGCCATTCGGCGTTCATGGTAATTTCTGTGTTTTACATTTGAATACACTTAATAAAATAGTTTTCTGATTTTACTCAGAAGCTAATATTACCATATTTCGACGCTAATATAAAGATTTCGACATAGAAACAGCGTATGTACTATTTCAGTACATACGCATATTGTTATAGTTTACAAAAGGAAAAGCTACATTTTGTGCATTTAGCAGCAAAAATGTAGCTTTCAGCTTGTGTATGTAAACCGATTAGATAATGTATGAAGCGCGGATAAAAAATAACGCCCCACTTAAAGTGAGACGCGAAATTGGCTGCGCGATGAACAGGCGCTGTGCCGCAGTTGTGATAGAGCCGGTCTCGGAGCAGCTGTCAGGTCTGAGGGGAAGCGTCGTAAAAAGTCACAGAAATATATTGTAATCAGTGATAAACTATGGTATAATTGTTAAAAATAAATTATTTCTTAAAACACTTTGAGTTTTGACGGAAAAACGGTACTAATAAATGGAAGGTCAAATCACGCCTTTGAGAGGAGGGATCTCCCCATGGATAACGGTGCAGGTAGCTACCGCCGTTTCCTTGCAGGCGATGATGAAGGACTGCTTGAGATAATCTGCGGATACCGCACGGGTCTGATACTGTATCTGAACAGCTTTGTCCAGAACATCCATACAGCCGAAGAGCTTACAGAGGACACTTTTTCGGAGCTTGCGATAAAATGTCCGAAGTTCGGGGAGAAAAGCTCCTTCAAAACATGGCTCTATGCTATAGGCAGAAACGTCACGGCTAAATATCTGCGCAAGCATCCAAACTCCGTCATCGTTCCGCTGGAATCACAGGAATGTATTGCCGACGAGGAAAATATCGAGAGCAACTACATAAAAAGCGAACAGAAGCGCATGGTACACAAGGCCATGCACAGCCTAAGATCAGAATACCGTCAGGTACTGTATCTTTCCTTTTTTGAAGGATTCAGCAATGAGGAAGCCGCTGTGATAATGAAGAAGTCAAAGCGGCAGATAGAAACCTTGCTATATAACGCTAAAAAAGCGTTAAGATCTGAACTGGAAAGGAGCGGCTTTGAGTATGAAGAATGATCGGGAAATGTATCAAAGTGTTCTTTCCAAACGAAATGAACATAGAAAAAAGAAAGAAAGACAGCTCCGGATAATAAAGCGTACTCTCCCTGTCTTAGCCTGCTTCTGCCTTACCTTGGGCTTGTGGGCTGCTTTCAGGGAACGTCCGGAAAAGCTTCCGGAAATACCTGACTCTCCGGGCATGACCGAAACAACGACTACAGTGACATCTTCGACAGCTGTCACCGTAAGCACTTCTGCTGCGACTACCGCTTCGGCGCCTAAAACTACTCTTACCGCCGCGACCGGTACAGGTCAGACGACAAAGACCACAGCTGCCGTTACGGAAACTTCAGCAGCAACTCAGACAGAACAGACGACAGCTCAGCAGACAGAAACACAGGTATCCTCAACAACTGCGACAGTCACTTCGGCTGTGAACTCAACTACGGCTGCAACGACATCGGTGACCACATCATTCGGAGATATGTCGATAGATCCGAACCCGCCTGAAAAGCGGATATACCCTTTGCAGTTTGACGACATGGAAGCTGCTGTCAATGCAGTCCTCAATCCTGATATTGTACTGGCATACGACGACGCGGAATCATCCGCCGTTTATTCAGCTATGTTCAGGAAGTTCAGGGACGAAGGCTTTATCTGCCGGGTGCAGGAAAACGAAAACATAGAAATACTGGAGGGGAACGGTGTACTGCTCCACCCAAGCACTCAGAAAGAGGATATCGGAGTAAGCTATCTTGTAAAATACAAGGGCAACAATTACCGTGTGAGATTTTTCTCCGCCGACCCAGACATCTCTGACAAAACAGAGGATATAGCGGAATATCTCAGGGAGCGCACCGGACGCGAGGAAACTATGAGTATGAGCATGAACGGTCAGTATATCACTATATATACTGCCGACAACCGTCAGTGGTTCATGAGCGCATTTATCGACAGCGGACACTATTTCGATATCAGCACCCTTGCGACCGTGGAGGATTTCTTATCCTTTTTGACCGAGTTTTCTTATGAAAAAATTGATCTTGAACAATGAGGTGATATTATGAAAAAGAAAATAATGGCAGTTCTTATTGCTGCACTGTGCTGCATGAGTACCGTTCCGTGTACTCCCCTTGCAGTCACAGCGGAAAGCAGTTCTGCCAAAGCCGCTGCCGACAATTACGGATTCGACATAAGCGGTACCAAAAAGCTTACCCTTGCCGATGTAGCGGAGCTCTCGAAAAAGGGCTACGAGCTTTCACTGCACGACTTTGAGCCCTACTCCGGCAAATGGCACATCAACGATATCTCCTGTGCAGCCACCTTTGCTCTTGACGACGGATTTTTCCTGAGCATACACGGAGATATCGCCGGAGTTCCGCAGTCTGTCTGGCTTTACAAGGACGATTCAAGGAACGGTCATATTGATATACGTCAGGACGATGTGGACGCCTATATCTGGAATATGACGAATAACGAGGACAACCCTGAGTACACCGAAAAAAAGATCATGACCCTTGACGATGTCACAGAGCTTTCCAAAAAAGGCAGCGATATCTCCTGGGCTGACCTTGATGGCTACAGGGCACGCAGAAACACTTCTTCGTCAGGTACGCTGTCTTATTATTACAGCCTTGAGAACGGCTATATCCTCATTGCAAACGGTACTGAGGAAGGGATAGAAAATCTTCTCCTCACTCACTATAACTACAATAACAGCATCGACATACGCAAGGGCGGCGTAAAGGAATTTATCGACAAAGATTCTGTGTTTGAGGTTTCGGAAATGGAGTACAGCTTTGACGATATTTACGGCATGACCACCGAAGATGTGGCAGAGCTGTTTGCGGAAAAAGGTCTGACACAGGAAAAGGGCTGCCGCGTATATTATCAGGGCGATGACGCTGAGTTCATTTACCGTTATGACAGCGCCGCTGTGCTTTACCCGGATAATTACCTGATAATGCGGATAGAGGACGGGAATGACATGAGATACTCCCCCACCGGAGAGCTCAGGAATTTCTGGAGCAATGACGGATATGTATGGAATCAGGAAAAGGTACTCAGGTCTCTCGGACTGCCTGAGGAGTACTTCGACGTTTCTGTGACAACTTCACTTATCAGGAAGCCGGACTATGAAGTGAGCAAGTCCGATAATCCTCTTGATCTTTCCGGCTATGATGCATACTGCTCCTGCCTGATAAAGTGCAGGGCAGATGATGAGAAGGAATTTGCGGCTCTGATGAATGCTGCAAGGAATTACTTGCAGCTGCACCCTGATCTTTATATGCTCAGCACAGACGAGGCTCTGCCGTATTACGGTCAGATAAAAAGCTCCGCGCAGAAAATAGCGGAGGTGATATCAGAGTATATGCAGAAGAGCTCCATTCCGGGCATAACCTCCTTTAAGGCAGGAGAAGCCTCCGGAACCGTGTCTGTCGGATATCCTGAGGAGTATGATGAACAGGTAAGAGCTTACGTTGAGGGTATAGATACCGAAGGCGTAAGGATAGATTTTGAACCTCACGGCAAGGGATATGATCTGAGCGGCAGTATCACCGCAGAGGACTACGCGGACAGTATAAGCGAGTATATGAAAAGGAACTCTATCCGCGGAGAGGCTTTAGTCATTCGTGAGGACGGCGTAAAAAAGATAAGCGTGGGATACTGGGACGAAGCCTGCGAGTCTCAGATAAAGGCTTACGTTTCCGGACTCGGTATCAGTGAGGAGCTGATAAAATATAACCATTACGAATGGACAGCGTTTAATAATGACGCTGAAAATACACAGTCCCTTAAAGGCGATACCAACTGCGACGGTCAGGTGGATATGGGGGACGCTGTGCTCATAATGCAGGCTCTTGCCAATCCCAACAAGTACGGCGAAAACGGCACTGCCGAAAACCACCTTACCCCACAGGGAAAAATAAACGGAGACATGGACGGCAACGGTCTGACTGTAGGCGACGCGCAGTCTATACAGCTCGTTCTCCTCGGTATCGCAAATGATACCGACCCGCTGGAGCCGACAACTCCGCAGCCAGTCAGCTTCAAGGATACTGATTCTGCTGTAAAAGCTATAAACTCCGGTGATGTAAGCGGCTATACCGAGAAATACCGGAATGATTACCTGAAAATGTTTGTTTTCTTCCGGAGCGACGGATATATATATCAGGTGAAAGCCAATGATGAGGTAAAGCTGAACGCTGAGCACGGTACAGCTCTTTTCCCGAAGGCGGCTTATGAAGATTACGGTACAGGCTGCTATGTGACATTCAGGGATAAGAATTATCATATACTGTTCTATTATGCTGACGCCGATGTACTTTCCGAAACAGACGGCATTGCCGAGTATCTCGGAAAGCGTATGGGACGCAGCTCCGACAAGGAGATCACTGTAAAGGATAAGAATGTCAGTCTGCTGCTGCACGAAAACGGTCAGTGCTATGCCAATGCTTTTATTGACGAGAACCACTATTTCGACGTGATCGGAAGTGTGTCCGAAGAGGAAATGACAGAGTTCCTGAATGTCTTCGAGTACGAAAAGCTGAGTATCAACAGCGGCGATATAAAAACCGCTGTTGACTGGTATTCAGATACAATGAACGAGATCGTCAGCGACTACTGGGAGATCGTCAATCCAAGCAAAGATCACAGCGCTGTGATAAAAAGCACAGACGAGCTCAGAACATACCTTGAGGTGATCTGCCGCGAAAAGCTCATCTCACATTATCTTGAAGCATACGATGACAGCTTTTTTGAGAACAATGTACTGTTTATGGATTCTATCTATCAGCCCTACGGCTACGGAAGGTCTATCTATGAGATAAATGATATCGCTTTTTCGGACGGCGCTATAGATATTTCCGTAAAAACTCTGACTAACGGAGGCTCAGATGTGATATCGCTGAGTATCGCAGTGATATCTGTTCCGAAGGAGAAATACAGCGGACAGACTGTCAGCTGGACGATAGAAAAGCCTTCTGAGACTACTGATACGTTTTTTTAATATCAGACCAAAGCATTTTTCTTGAATAAAGCCGAAAGCTCCGCGCCTGCGGAGCTTTCAGTCTGTCCCAAAAGCCCCTCTGCTGACTGAGCAGAGGGGCTGATTTCATAGATTATCAAGCAAAATCGAAATCAGGAAGAGAAAAATGGATTAATATTGTATAAATCAGTGAAGGCTGATGGTCCTTCCTAAGGTGGATCGCCAGTTTTTTCAAATTCATGGCAGCAAATTTAAGCCTAACCCAATTAGTTACTCGGGAGAGGCCTCTATGATTTGTGTAACGCATTGAATACTTTTCTTTGGCATCTGCGAATACACGCTCTATTGTTTCTTTTCGTTTCTCATACATCTCACTGTACTTTGGTGTATGACGGATATCTTCAACCACTTCAAGATATTCGCTCCAGATATGCTTTGTAACAGTTTTCTGGTGATTTTTGCTGTTCGTACAGTTCTTTATTTTTGGGCATTTTTCGCATATCCGAGGACAGCTTTTGAATTCTCGGTATCCTTCTCTGTTGGTTGTTGAATAGTTTAAAACCTGATTTGCAGGGCAAATCACACAGTTGTAATATTCATCATAAACATACTCAGCTGGTCTGAAAAAGTCTTTCCCTCCCATTGGCCTTTTGTATGGTAAAACTGGGATTCTTTTATCATCTAATACTTCTTTGCATATGTATGGTACTTTATATCCCGCATCCATTACTACATTTTTTATCTCCGGATGCTTGCCAATAAGCCTTTTGTACAATCCATCAAAAGCCACGCTGTCATGCACATTTCCAGGATTTACTGTTACATCCATTACATATCCGTTTTTGTCACAGGCTGTTTGAGCCGCATATGCAAAACACTTTTTATGTTCTCCTTTGTGGAAAACTCCGCATTCTTGATCTGTTGTTGATTCAAGCACTGTTTTTTCTTCTGTGGCTTTTAAACCGTTATTCTTGTCATTATCATCAAATGGCTTTTTTCCGTTCTTTTCTCTGTCTTCGTTTATCTCTTTCATCAGCTGTTCTTCATAGATTCTTGCTGCTTTGGGCACAGCTTTCTTTACTGCTTTTTTCATGTTTGCATTCGCTTTGATATGTGTTCCGTCTACGAATACTGTCTCTGGTGTAAGATAGCCTGCTCTCTCTATTTCACTCAATATCCAGTAAAATATGCGTTCTACTACGTCGGATGTGTATCTATGTGTGAAATTGTAGCTCAGCGTTGAAAAATGCGGTGTTGGTTCGTTCAGAAGATACCCTAAAAACCAACGATAATATATATTGGCACGCACTTCTTCTGCTGTTTTTCTGAGTGATGGTATGCCGAAAAGATGCTGTATCAATACCATTTTGAATATTACTACAGGATCTATGCTTGGTCTTCCGTTATTCTTACAGTACATATCTTCTACCATATCGTATATGTGTGTAAAATCTATTGCCGAGTCTATTTTCCTCAAAATATGATCCTTAGGCACCATTTCCTCTATACACACCATTTCCATCTGTTCTCGTTCTATCTTGTTTTCTCTCAGCATTATCACTCAGCTCCTTTCTCTCCTATTTTACCACATTTCATCAAAAAAAGTCCAGCTTTTTCACTGGACTTTTTCGACAGACTGAACAGCCGCTAAATGCGGCTGTTTTTTCCTATTTCCGGAAAGGCAGTCTAAGATCACCTAAAGTTAATTTGCGATTTTCCGTAATCATATCTCCTTTAATAGTTTCAGAATACTTTTTCCAATCGACTTGTTCTGATCTTCGCTATGCATAAACATTAGTTCCGTTTCAACATACTGTTGTAACTCTGCCGTACCATTTTTCAAAATGTACTTAAAAATTCCGTCGGTCACTTCGTATCTGTCAGAACTAATTATCCATTTGATCATACTATTATCGGGACGATCATACTCGTTACACTCAAACATAAACTCTTCCAGTTCATCTGCTAAAAGCTTTTTCTTTTCGTTATTAGTCAATGGAGAAACTCGCTGCGGTACAGCTTTCATTACCCTCTCTCCAGTGCAAGCCCTAACTTCATCTTTGCATTTCTCAATAGCCTCTTCTTTATTCTGCGCCATTATGATTATAGATTTTGGCAAGTCAGTTTCAAGATGCCATATCGACTCTTGCTGACCATAGAAGATAAAATTATTACAGCCAGCCACTACCAGCGAAAGAGCAGTCTTTCTTATAAAATCTAAGTCGTGAGGATGTTCAACTATCATAAAACAAGTAATTGTTCCATTTTTAATGTTCATTACACCATGTTCAATATCTAACCCCCATAAATTTGAACTAAGCTGTTCAGATGCTGACATATTATCACCTCTAAAAAATGATGAAAAGATAATAAAAATCGACATCATTATAAAACGATGTCGATTACTTGGCGCAGTGGGTGGGATTCGAACC
>NZ_JAGCFH010000105.1 GCF_017650195.1 Ruminococcus sp.
ATTGTGAGTGATTTAGCGCCGTTGTGCGGGAACTCTGCAACATTGTTGATAGCGCCGTCTGTAGTGCTCTCTTCCTTCTTTGCATTGAGGCTTGAGCCTTCGAGAACAACGTCATCTCCGCTTGAAGAGCTGCCGCCGCCGTAGGTGGTAACTGTTGTGGTCGTTGTATTGTCATTATTACCGCCGTAAGTTGTAACGGTGGTAGAAGTTGTTGTGTTATCGGTGCTGCTTGAACCGCTTCCATTGTAGATCTTTGTAACACCGGGGATATTGGTTTCGATAGAGCCTGACTTGTAGAAGTGGTAGAGACCTGCTGCCGCACCAACGAAGCCTGCATTATAGTCGCAGGCAACTTCGTTGCCGACATAGTCTGAACGAACATCTGTATAAGTACCGTTTGCGTCTACAGGACCGCCGCAGAGAGCGCCTACGAGAACGTTCTGGTTCTGAACGCCGTCATTCTCGGGAGCTGCACTGTTTGTTCCTGAAGCTGCTCTGTGGTGAGGATTCTTTGAAGAATTGGACTTAAATCCGCATACGAGACAGTAAGACTGACCATTTGCGAATGCTCTGTCACCTGTGAGGTACTGCATCTGACCCTTAGCCCATGAAGGATCTGCCTTGCTGTACTTTGAAGCTATAAGCGAGCACATCTGAGCTGTAGCATTGTGTCTTGCCGAGCCCCACTTGTCGTAGAACTTGTAGCCGTCACCGCCGCCGAGGTCGTGAACTCCACCCCAGTCTCCGGTGATCTCACCCTTAAGTATAGAAGCACCTGTAGCAACATTCTCCCAGTTCATGACCCACCAGCCCTCGGGGCAGTTGTTAAGATCGTTCTTGTACTGGTCGTCCTTTGTTGCGATGTAGAGCCAGCCTGCTGCCCATGCGAGCTCGTCTGCGGAGCCGCTTTCGCCGCTGCCGTAGAATTCACATGAGTAAGTTGCGGGATTCTGCTTTGAGAAGCTGTAAAGAGCCTTAGCGTACTTGAGGTCTTCTTCGTTGCCGAAGTTTACATAGTTAGCTGCGAGAGCTGCTGCATATTCAGCGGTAACGTTAGCGGCGCCGCCTGTTGACCAGAGCATACGTCTGCTGCCGTTTTGTGTCTCAGGGGGGCCCCAGTAATCGTGGTCGGAGTTTCCTTCGCCCTTTTCAATAAGAACCTTAGATACGTTGTTGCCGTTTAGAACTGTAGCGTCACGCATGAATTTTGCGAAACGGTCTGTTATGACCTTAAGATGAGCTGTCTGACCTGTTGAGTCGAATGCGTCCTTGAATTCGTAGTAAGCCCAGCCGAGAGTAGAAGCTGTATAGCCTTCGGGCTGACCGAACCATACATGGTCACCTGCGTCGTGGAAACCGCCGGGAACCTCATCGTCCATATGGCAGTTACCTCTCCATGAGAGAGCGCAGTCCGAATTGTTGCCGCACATATTTGCGTCATAGAAATAGAGGGAATACTGAAGAAGTTTAGCGTAGTTGTCACCGTCTGCTGCATTTGATATGAGAGAGGGAGTCACCACTGCGGACAGAGGTGATACAAATGCAGAAACAGCTACTGCGCTGCTTATGATGGCTGATTTCAGCCTGTTGAATTTTATCATGTTATCACTCTTCTTTCAAAATTTTTTGCCTATAATATGCCTCAAAATACATTATACAGGGTTTAGGGAAAAAATTGGTTACAAAACAGTAACAGAAATATTACAATTTGGTGAAATGCGTGCTAAAAAGAGCAATTTCAGCATAGTGCGCAAAAAACGCCTTATGATATTGTATATTATCACCATAAATATCCTGTAAGTATATTAACAAAAGGAAATCCGCGCAAAGGCGTGCTTTGCGCGGAAACAAATGGGGATTATGTAGTCGTTAAAGATTTGATAAGACCGAGTAGCAGCTTTTGTATAGCCTGTGCGTCATTGTTTGTCAGACCGTTTCCGTCTGCGTCCCCGTTGTCTATACCCTGTTGGGTGATATGTTTTTCATCGGTGCCGTTCACACCGTATTTATTGGGATTTGCCAGCGACTGCATTATGAGCACTGCGTCAGCCATATCCACCTGACCGTCAAGATTGGTATCGCCTTTGATAGCGGCATTTCCCTTGACCATCAGTACGTCCAAATACGTAACATTCGGAGTACCCCCGTCCCTGATGTCTTCCATGACTTCGACGAAGGTATATCCGTCAGCCTCTGCAAAAATATCGCTGATAGAGTGGCTCTTTGCGTCTTTGTACTTTGCATAGTTGTATATTACAGGGTTAGCATCTGCTGTATTATACCTGTATACCGGACCTGTGAAAACTTCGCGTCCGTCTATCTCATAAACAATATGTGTTGAGAATGTCAGTGTGGCGTTGTTTATGAGCTCACCGGTTTCCTTGTCCTTTACGGTTATAACATCGGAATACTGTGGTATCCCGCTGTCAGCCTTTAATGTTATGGGGAACCTGAAACTGTTGAACCTTATCCTTTCACCTTTCGAGGTCGAGGCATCACTAGTGTATTCTACCGTATAGTCTCCGGGTTCAAGAGTGCTAAACTTGTTTCCGTACAGCCATGTGCTTTTGTCTTTTCTTATTATTGCATTTTCGGGATAGAGTGTGATATTTTCGTATATCTTGGAATCACTGTACATTGTACCTGCTCTGCTTCCTTCTGCCTCGAACCAGCGCGTCTCGTAGCGTGCCTTTACTGACACACCTGAGAGGTCAAGCTCCTCGCCTGTGGTATAGACTGTTTTTGAAGGATATGAAATGACCTCCTGCACGATCAGTTCGGGCATCAGTGTGATGGTTATCAGCGGAGCTTCCGTAGTAGTGACAGTTGTGGTGACGCTTGATGAGGTGACTGATGTGGTGGTAGTCGTTACGGTGGCGGTTTCGGTAGTTGTGTTATTGTTCTTGCCGTTTCCGAATTTGAAGCTCTCGTTTATTTCGCTTGCGCTCTTTGCAAGAGCGTCCATGGCAGAGGCGTCTCCGCCGTAGAGATTCGCTATGCCTGCACAGGCTATTGCGAAGCAGCCGTTGTAGTCTAGAGCACCCTCAGTGTACTGGTATTTGTCAGTCTGATCCTGATATCCGCTCATGTCATCGCCGCCTACGAGGAGACCGTAAGCTGTGTACTTTGCAGAGGGATTGGACGAAGCGCCGTTAGCGTCCGTGCCGGGATTAGCTGCGCGGTGGTGTATATGTACCGGCCATTTTGTTCCGTATCCGAGAAGAAAACTGTATCCGAGGCTGTTATCGCCGAGGATATGATCCATCTGGTACTTTGCAGCCTTAGCGTATTCTGCGTCCGGGTCGCCCTTTGCAAGAGCGAGGGCGTCCATTTGCTTGGCGCAGTTGTAACGTGAAGCGCCCCAGCCGTCGGCGTTGTATGTGCCGACCTTTAGGTCACCCTGACTTTGCAGCTCTACTTTGAGTTCGTCTGCGAAAGTCTGATCGTCAGTAGCCTTATACATCATAGCTGAATAGCCCTGCCATACCTTGTTCCAGCAGTATACCCAGCCGTCGTACTGGCTGTTGCCGTAGTCCTTGTTCTTGGGAACTCTTGTAGGTTTGCTGCCTGCATCGTTTATCCAAAGCCACGCCTGAGCGAGAGCCTCCTCGTCCTGATACTGAGCCTCTGTGCCATAGTAATCGGAGAGACCTCCGCCTTCGTTGCCTACGTGCTTCTGACCGAATTCAAGAAGAGCCTTTGCATATTTGAGACACTTTGCTGAGTAGTCTGGGTCGCTCTCTTTTACAACATAGGCTGTTCCGGCAAGTCCTGCTGCCATTTCACAGCATACTGCGGAATTGTTCTTATTTGCGGTCAGCCAGTATATTGGTCTTGCGTAGGTCTGCACCTCGGGAGCCGACCATATAGCATGGTCTTCTACTCCGTTTGCCACGACATGAGCTATAGCAGCAACATTTCCTGAATTATCGAGGAATGTAGTTTTCATCAGGTAATCGGCTCCCCATTTCAGCTCGTAAATAAGGTGATCCTTGCAGCCTGCTTTTTCGTATACTCCAGGGTTGAGGTAATCTGACATAGCAAGACTGCTTATGCCGAAGCCGATAGTGAGATTGAATTTTATATGGTCGCCTGCGTCGTGGAAACCGCCTGATACATCGACCTTTCCGTCACCGTCGGGATCGACGGCGGACTTCAGTGAACCGTCAAGTTCGCCGACAGATGCCTGTGCGTCGTATGTATGGCAGTCGCCCCTCCATGTGAGGGGGCCGTCAGTTATGCCCTTTCCGCAGGCATTTGCATCGTACATATACAGCGACATTGCTAAAGCCTCGTAATAATTGTTATCTGCAGCGCTTACAGTCATAACTGGTACTGCCGATATTGCAGAAGCTGCAGCAATGGCAGCCGAAACTACTGCTGACATGATCTTTCTCCCAATAATGTTTGAATGCTTCATTTCAAACACCCCTCTCATACTTTATAGAAGTATAAACTTCTATAATATATTATAACATATTTTTTACAGATTTTGTGAATATTTTATGTAATTACGCACAAAGCGGCAAATCTTTGTGGGATACATCAAAAACGTCGTATATCATTTGTGCGATATACCAGTCAGGGGATAAGAATAGGGCTGCAGCAGGCAGCCCTATTCTTGATATGACTATGCGGGGCGCACTCAGTACGCCCCGCATCTAAGCGGTAAAGCCGCTTCATTATTGTTGATCGTTGTATTTTGTCAGCTCTTCGTCGATAATGGGAGACATTCTGTCCCTGAGTTCGCCCCATGATCCTACGGGAGCGCCGCCCTCAAGGAGAGCAGAGGTTATATTGTTCATTACGCCGCGTGTTTCAAAGGTGTAGTTGCCGTTGCCGTACATTTTTTCACTCATTCCGTAGCCGAGATCGAAAACGGGAGTGACCTTTGACGGGTCGAGGAATTCATGTATAGCGTTGTACTGCTCTTCGGTTATCTCCTTCAGAGACCTTTCCTTTGCGGAGTCCTTAAGCTCTGTCACCGCAAGACGTTCGCATTTAAGATATGTGGCTACAGCCTTGCCCTTTGTAGAAGTCTTGACCAGCATACGTGCATTTGCCTTGCAATTGATATAGTTCTTGTCTGCGCCGGGCATTTTCGGGAAGGGCACAACCATTATATCCAGATCACGGTTGTACTTGTCGGATATAGGCAGGGACCAGTCCCTTGAGGCATAGAACAGAGTGTTCTGATCGCTCAGGAACATGTCGCTCCAGTTGCTGTTATACAGCCACCTTGAACGAATATCCTGCATGAAGGATTCAGCACTCTCTATCTTGGGATCGCCTATATTGTTTTTTAGGCTGTTGCCATCGAAGCCGATAACTGTGCTGCCTGTAGAGGATAGTATCGCCTCTCCATAGAAGCCGCTTATGCCAAAATGGTGCGCAGACGTCTCACTTCCGGAGAACTTGTTTATCATATCCAGCATAGCGTTCCAGTCCCATTTGCCATCCTTGTATAGGGTGTAGGGGTCATCTATGCCCTCGGACTGCATTAGCTTTCTACTGTAGGTGAGGAGATATGGCTCAGAAAGAGAGTATGGCACAACATAGTGTTCACCCTTGTAGGCGAACATATCTATCACCTCTGACATATCGTCCCAGATACCCTCGTTCATGCCAAGCTGGTCATAGTAGGGGTCGAGAGGCTGGAAGAGGTCTCGGCATACGCCTTCCGGGAAAGTTCCGTCCTCGTAGGGGAACATATCCACCTCTTCACCGGCATTTATCATCTCCGCAAGTTTAGAGAGCTTGTTGTCCGGGGTAGTCTGTACATAATTTATCCTTCCGCCGTATATGTCCTCATAGATAGCGAGAGCTGCAGGGCGCTCGTAGCCGGGATCGTTGAGGTCATAGTCTGCCAGCCATGTTATCTCGGCATCATGGGGATCGGCTGCAGGAGCGGTACTTTCAGCAGCTGCCGTGCTTTCCGGCTCGGATACGTCAGGCATGTTGTTTTTGTTCTTTTTGCTGCATGAGACTGCACATGAAAGAACAGTCACAGAAGCTATGAGAGCCGCTGGGACTCTCCAGGGATTTGTCATTATAATAGCTCCTTTCGGAAGCTGCGGTTACCGCAGCTCAGTCTTTAACTATTATACCCGTTTCGTTCCCACCTGTCAAGGATGGTATGGAGACTGACATATACTTTGTCCCCGTAACACGGAGCTTTACCGACATTAAAATACTTTTTTAGTAGAGTCTTTGGTGAAAAATGCCAAAAACGGAGTACGTTATATGTCAACTTGGTAAAAAATTGCGGAATCTGTGCAAAATCGCGTGACATTTTAAAATTCCTGTGATATAATATTAAGGAAGTTTTAATAACAACGGGTAGCAGTCTGCCCGATCAATACAGAAAGGGATTTATCATAATGGATGACAACAGATACAGTTCCAACCGTCCCCGCAGAAGAGTATCCCGCAGGACATACAGAAACAGAAGGCTTGTAGCGCTTGCGATAATAGCGTTTCTTGTGCTTCTTTTTGTCGTGCTCATCGCTAATGCCTGCAAAAAGAAGTCTGATACAAAGACTGGTTCCAAGAGCAAGAACGACACGACCATAACCACCACAACAACTACTACCGATCCTTCGGTAACTACTACGGCTGTTACCACTACGGCGCTTACAGTTCCTGAAAACAAGAGCGATTTCAAGCTTGACAAGCAGGCTGTGTACATCAGCGTAGGCGAAAAGGATATGCCGAGAGTACTTGAATATCCTGACGGCACGTATGAAGCGGACGAGAGATGGTCCTCCAGCGATCCGAGTATAGCTACTGTTGATTCTTACGGTCATATCACCGGCGTCTCGCCCGGAGTATGCTCTGTGACACTGAAATCTGCGGCAGATCCCAGTCAGGAAGTGCAGATAAAGGTAACTGTCCGCGGCGACAGTACAGATAACAATTCAACTTCGCCTCAGTCAAACAGGGCTGAGGCTCCTGCCCCTTCTGTAGATGATACAGAGGGGCTTACTTATGTTAACGGGATTCTTATCGTGAACAAAGAGTACGGTCTTCCTGCGACCTACGCTCCAAAGATGAACGAGCTTTGCTATCAGCAGTTCAGTCAGCTCTCTTCAGCAGCTGCTAAGGAGGGATTGAAAATATACCTTGGCTCGGGGTATATAGCCTACAAGGATCAGGAGAAGATATATAACGGTGATGTCGAAAAGTATGGCGAGTCCTTGGCTGACACCTTTTCTGCCCGTCCCGGTCATGCCGAGAGTCAGACCGGTCTCAGCATAGACTGCAATACCGCAGACTCCGCCTTTGGGTATACTGCTGAGGCTGCGTGGCTTGCACAGCATGCCCACGAGTACGGGTTCATAATCCGATATCCTTTGGGCAAGGACAATATTACGGGCTATCAGTATCAGCCGTGGCACATAAGATATGTTGGCTCCACCGTCGCTGAAAGGATATACAAAAGCGGAGTATGTCTCGAAGAGTACCTCGGCGTGGCATGATGAACGAAAAGGCAGCCCCTGTCGGCAGACAGGGGATTTTGATATAATTTAAGAAGGAAAAGGCGGTGCGGTATGCCAAGATTTTTTACCAATGAGATAGATGAGAACAATATAGTACTGACAGGAAGCGATGCAAACCACATAGGACGTTCCCTGCGTATGAGACCGGGCGAGGAGGTAACAGTCTGCTGCAACGGTACGGACTACCGCTGCACTATCGGCAGTATAACTGCTGATACCGTGTACCTCGACCTCGCGGAGAAGCATAGGTGCGCGGCAGAGCCGGATATCGAGGTCACTCTTTTTCAAGCTGTCCCGAAGCTGGACAAGCTGGAATATATCATACAGAAAAGCGTGGAACTGGGAGTTTCCAGAATAGTGCCGGTGATGACGAGAAGGTGTATATCCCGGCCCGATTCGAAGGACTTTGAACGGAAGAAGCTGCCAAGGTTGAACAAGATAGCAGAAGAAGCCGCAAAGCAGTCGGGAAGGGGCATCGTCCCTGAGGTAACAGATATGGTGAGCCTTGGAGAAGCTCTTGACATGATGAAGGAGCTGGACAGGACTGTTCTCCTGTACGAGGAGGAGGGGGGCTGCTCCTTCAATGAGGTGGGTTTTGACAGTGTGAAAACTGTCGGTGTCTTCATCGGGAGCGAGGGTGGCTTCGACCGCGAGGAGGCGGAAGCAGCCGTAAAAATAGGCGCAAAACAGGTGTGGCTGGGCAGGAGAATTCTGCGTTGTGAAACTGCACCAATAACAGCCCTTTCAATTTTGATGTTTTTAACAAATAATATGTAAAGAGTTGAAATTTCAAAAAAGGTATGATATAATATTTATAGATTATCGGAGTCCGATCGCAAGCGGGTCGGTAATACTAATTCTTGCGGAGAAAAGAGGAAATTGATATGAATAAGTTTTTAGTTGCAATTTTAGCTGCAGGCGCAGCAGCTGCTGTAGGATATGTCGCTGCACAGGCTCTCAAGGATAAGAGTTCGGATTCTGATTATGACGATGATGATTACGATGATTTCGATAACTTCGATACAGACGAGAGCGTTGATTTCGAGGTAAGCGGTGACGCTGCTGAAGAGACAAAGGACAACGCTGATGAAGATGCCGAGGACGCTGACAAGGCTGACGAGGACGAAGCTTGATTCTGAGTATATCGTAAGGGAGCATAATGCTCCCTTTTGTTTTTATATGCCGCGGCAAAAAAATATGGAAACTTTGATATATTATTGTGTGAAGTTACAAATCGTATGATTCGTACTTGACATTCATGACCTGTTCTGGTATAATATAAAAGCTGTCCGTCAAGGACTTGGCGAAGAATGTGGATCCGAGGCGTAGCTCAGTTTGGTAGAGTGCTTGCTTTGGGAGCAAGATGCCGCAGGTTCGAGTCCTGTCGCCTCGACCAATAAAAATTAAAAAAGTACTTGACAAGCAGTAGCGAATGTGATATAATAATTAAGCATTAGCGCTGGTGTAGCTCAGTTGGTAGAGCAGCTGATTTGTAATCAGCAGGTCGGGGGTTCGAGTCCGTCCACCAGCTCCATTATTTTGTCCTGTGACAAAATAATCATTCTTATGGGAGAGTTCCCGAGTGGCCAAAGGGGGCAGACTGTAAATCTGTTGCTTTTCAGCTTCGATGGTCCGAATCCATCCTCTCCCACCAGAAACGCCCCGAAAATTTTTCGGGGCTGTTTTTGTTTGAGCCACTGCACCTGACCTTGCAATATCTCTGCAAGGGCTTTTTTATGTCCGGAAAAAAAGATGATTTGCACGGAAATATAGCATTAATGTTTATAAAAGTATAAAGAATGTAGGAGGTAATCATGGTAAAAGCGAATGTGAAATACGACATAAAAGTACACTCAGTAGAAGTCAGAACATCTCTTCAGTACAGATTCTACCGTCTGCTTGCCGTCTTAGGTGCTGTTGAGTTCGTAATCATGTCATTTGCAGTAGTGATATCTGTATTCGGCAGGCATAAGCTCACCCTTGACCTCGTACTTTATCTTTCCATATTTCTGGGAATATTTATCGGAAGCGCACTAAAGCTTATGACAATGAGCCCTGTCAGATCATTCCGAAAACTTTCCTCATTCTACCCAGGCCTTAACTATGAGGTGACCGTGGGAGGAGAAAACATAGAGCTCAGAGCATCATCGGACAGCTCAAAAAACCACAGTGTTTACAGTATTTCGCGGCTGGTGTCAGCTCGTGAGACTATGGGCTATTTCAAGCTGAATATAAGTGAGGGAGGCAGTATATTCTTCTCGGATACGGATATCACAGAGGGTAATGCCGACGATTTGAGGAAATTTCTCAGTGACACCCTCGGAAACAGATATACCGTAAAGGAGGGCTTGCTTTGATAGTTGTGAAGGCAAAACCCTCAAAGGAAAGTATTGTTAGACTTTACAGCGTGACTTCTCCGCCGAAGCGGACTGTAGCGGCATTTGCAGTTTTACTGCTGATAATACTTACAACGCTGATACTCAGCATCATATATTATAAGCATGGCGACGGAGATATACTGTTTGTTGTGACCGGCGCCGTAATGCTCTCTGCGACGCTCATATTCCTTGCAAGGATACTCCGTTATCCTGCAAAGAGAGCAAGAATAGTAAAGAAGAACGCCCTCGACCTTAAGTATACTTACACCTTCACTGATGCGGACTGCATTTTTACCGCTGAGGGCACAGGTATAAGTTCCCGATTCGAGCAGAGCTACAGCGCACTGCAAAAGGCTGTGTATAGGGAGGGGTGGTTCGTGGTGATATTCGGCACAGGCGCGGGCATAGCCTTTCACGAGAACAGTTTTACACAGGGGACTCCTCAGCAGTTGTCGGCTATTCTTCGCGAAAAGCTTGGCAAAAAATACAAGGTAAAGTGAAATGGTAAGAGCAAGAGTAAAATACCAGCAGCATCATCTCAGAGCACTGTATGCTCTTACTAAGCTACCCTATATATTGAAAAATATCATAAGCGACTGCCTGTGGTTTGCCGGCAGTTTATCCGCAATGATATATCTGCTTTATTATTCACGGAAATATCCGGGAAAAGAGGTTACGTTCCTGATAGTGTGCAGCGCTTTGTTTGCATTGTGGACTGCAAAGGATGTAATCAAGATACTGAAAGAGGACTGCGGAAAAATGAAGCTTCCATCGTATGATTTCGTTATGGACTTCTCATTCGCGGATGACTTTCTTGATGAACAGAAAACGGGAGAGAATTTCACCGTAAATAAGATTTTTCCATACAGTAGCCTGCACCATGCAGTTGAGACGATGAATTACTTCTTTATATTTATAGATAAAGGAAGAGCTTTTATCATACACAAATCCGAACTGACAGAGGGAAATGTATATGAGCTCGGAGCAATGCTTGATGAAAAGCTCGGCAGCCGTTTCTCTGACAAAAGGAGCGTGAATATATGATAAAAGCTGATGTGCGGGGCACAAAAGAAAATTTCAGGGCATCGCTTCGTATGATATTCACTTTTCGACATTGGCTGATGCTCATAGTTTATATAGCTCTGACAGCGGTATGCTTTCTTATTTGCGTAAATTTCCTGAGAAGTGCGTTCAGGAATAAATATAATATGTTCAGTTCCATTCCTGCGGTGTATATTTTCTGCGGTGCAGCTTGCTTTATCATGGGTATCGAGATGATACTGCGCATTGTATTTCTGATAAAGGGCTGGGCAACCATTAAAAGAAAAGTCGATTTAATTCATAAGTTCCTCACTTTTGAGGAGGACGGCTACACCGTCAGCTATTACGATGAAAAAGGCGTTTCCTTCGAGGGAAGATACAGTTATTCTGCGGTGGATCGGATGATAACATACAGGGATTTTATATGTTTAAGGTCTCCTGATGACGATACGACCTTCCGCCTTTCCGAGATCACCTGTGGTACTGCCGATCAGCTTATGGCTCTGCTCCGGGAAAAGCTTGGAGAAAAGCATATAGCGAAATGACGCGGCAGGTGCGGATAACAAATATTAAAAGGAGAAAACTATGACTATTTGCAGGATTGATGATGCTGACAGGCTAGATGTTTCATATCAGAAAAAGATGTCCTCCGGGACAGCTCTTACTTTAGTGCTGTCGGTATTGATATTATTTGCCGGACTTTTTGCATATGGCTCTATTTCAATTTCTGACAGTGATATTAATGCAGGCTTCATATTGATACTGATACCTGTTCTTATTGTTCTTCTGCTGGTGCTGAGAGTCAGAAGAAAAATGAAGGATTCAGGCTATTTCATGGCGTATGTGATAAACGATGACGAGGTATATCAGATAGACGTTATAAAAGCCTGCACCAACGATACGCTTTTTGGTGAGAAGTACAGTATACTCATCGGCGGCAGTCTTGCACGCGCAAACCGCATCATGAAAAATCTGAAAAGGATTCCGACGACATCTTATGTGGACGGCTTTGTATGCAGCAGACCGGTGGCAGAATACAGCGGAAGTATTATAGACAAGGTCTTTTCGATTGATGAGGGAAGGGAGTTCCTTAAGGTTACGGCACAGCTTACTGCTGTGAACAGGAGCGCAGCTCTGGTGCCGACGCGCAGGAAAACGCTGTATATTCCCCTCAGCTTCACAAATATGGACGAGCTTCGTTCCCGTCTGGAATTTCTCATGTAAAAACCGGTGAAAACCGTTAACATATAAAGATAAAGGTAAATACAACTTGGAGGAAAGAAAATATGATTAGAGAAGACTTAAGAAACATTGCTATTATCGCTCACGTTGACCACGGCAAGACCACACTCGTTGACGAGATGCTCAAGCAGGGCGGCGTTTTCCGCGAGAATCAGGCAGTAGCCGAGCGAGTAATGGACTCGAACGACCTTGAGAGGGAAAGAGGTATCACTATACTTGCGAAGAATACCTCAGTAATGTACAACGGAACAAAAATAAACATCATTGACACTCCTGGTCATGCCGATTTCGGCGGCGAGGTTGAGCGTGTGTTGGAAATGGTGGACGGCGTTCTGCTGCTGGTAGACGCAGCTGAGGGACCCATGCCACAGACACGTTTCGTGCTTTCAAAGGCGCTTGAAATGGGACATAAGATAATAATAGTAGTTAACAAGATAGATCGTCCCGACGCTCGTCTTGACGAGATAGGCGATGAGGTGCTGGAACTCCTCCTCGACCTTGACGCTAACGAAGAACAGCTTGAAAGTCCGCTGCTCTTCTGCTCGGGAAGAAGCGGAACGGCTTCACTCAGTCAGTACGAGGCTGGTACAGACTTAAAGCCTCTCTTTGATACTATCATCAACTACATCGAGCCACCGAAGGGTGAGGAGAATGATCCTCTACAGATGCTCATATCCTCTATCGACTACAACGAGTACGTTGGACGTATCGGTATCGGACGTATCGTAAGAGGCAAGATAGCAGTCAACCAGCAGGTAACTGTCTGTGACTATACAGGCTCAAAGAAGAACTACAACGCAAAGATAGTTTCTCTTCTGCAGATACAGGGACTCAACCGTGTTCCCGTACAGGAGGCACAGGTCGGCGATATTGTGTGGATATCTGGTATCGAAAATATCACTATCGGTGATACTATCTGTGCTACAGATACTCCCGATCCGCTTCCCTTCGTAAAAATAAGCGAGCCTACTGTGGAAATGACATTTTCCGTAAACGACAGCCCCTTCGCAGGACGTGAGGGCAAGTTCGTTACCTCCCGTCAGCTCCGCGAGAGACTTTTCAGGGAGCTCCTCAAGGATGTTTCTCTTCGCGTTGAAGAAACAGAGAGTACTGACGCATTTCGCGTAGCCGGAAGAGGAGAGATGCACCTTTCCATACTTATCGAGAATATGCGCCGTGAGGGCTATGAGCTGGGAGTTTCCACACCAAGAGTTCTCTATAGGACCGACGAGAACGGCAGAAAGCTTGAACCTATCGAGCGCCTTGTTATCGACGTTCCTGAGGACTGTGTAGGTTCAGTAATGGAGAAGATAGGCACACGTAAGGGCGATATGGTTGATATGCACCCACAGGGAAGCCGTATGCGTATAGAGTTCCTTATCCCTGCAAGAGGACTTTTCGGCTATAAGAGCGAGTTCCTCACAGATACAAAGGGTGAGGGCATTATGAGTCACGTATTCGATGGATATCAGCCCTATAAGGGCGATATCGAGCGTAGAAACACAGGCTCACTCATCTCCTTCGAGACTGGCGAGGCTGTCACCTACGGACTTTACAACGCTCAGGAGCGCGGACAGCTCTTCATAACCTCTGGTACTCCTGTATACGAGGGAATGGTAGTTGGCGCTTCTCCAAAGACAGAGGATCTTGTAGTAAATGTCTGCAAGAAGAAGCATCTTACAAATACCCGTGCAAGCGGAAGTGACGACGCTCTACGCCTTGTTCCGCCGAGAGTTCTCAGCCTTGAGGACTGCCTTGAATTTCTTGCCGACGACGAGCTCCTTGAAGTAACTCCGGAGTCACTTCGTATTAGAAAACGCGTCCTTAGCAATACACAGAGGGCGAAGGAAAGAGGAAAGAAAGCATGAGAACGGCTGAGATTTCATTAAATCAACACATATAAATCATACAGTTTGCAGGTTTGGGAGATATAATATGAAAAGATTATTGTGCGTTTCATTTTTTCTGGCACTTACAGCAGTTCTTACGGGCTGCGGAGAGAGTACAGGCAAGGCGGACAACGCTTCAACGCCGACCACTCAGAAGGTGACCGAAGAGGCTGATACCACTGCCGAGCCGGGAACCTACGAGCCGCTTGCAACAGTTAGAGAACGCGATATCGTTTCAAACGAAATATATGATTATGAGATATATGACGGCGGCGTCATTATCACCAAATATAAGGGCAGCGACACTGAGGTGACGATACCCGATGAGATCGATGGTAGTCCTGTTACGGAGATAGGCTTTTATGCCTTTGAAGCAATGGGTGTTTCATCGGTAACTCTTCCGGAGACCGTAAGAGTCATTGGAGAGGGTGCCTTCATCGACTGTACTGCACTTGTAAGCATAAACCTTCCGTCGGGACTGACCACCGTAGAGCGCGGCGCTTTTGCTGGCTGTACGGCTATTCCGGAACTGACGGTACCTGCCGGAGTCAAAGAGATAAAAAGAGGGGCTTTCGCAGGCTGCACATCACTGACATCACTGGAATTGCTGAGCGCTGATCTCAGCTATGACGAATGGGGAATAGAGGACTTACCTGATCTTAAGATATATGCACCAGAAGGTTCGGCAGCAGCCGGCTGGGCAGGTGCAATGGGTAAATTATCGGTCAATTGATTCAATGAGAGGAAATGGTTTATGAAAAATTCAAAGCTTTTAGCAGTGCTGCTGGCAGCAGTAGCAGGAACACAGTGCCTTACAGGCTGTTCGGGAAAGAAAGGCAGTAATGTGCAGCTCTATGCTGATACGGCTGCAACGTCAGATACAGAGTCGGCAGCAGGAGGCTCAGAGTTCTCCGGCGACAATTATCAGAAGGAGGAGTATGCGGATCAGCTTCTTGAATACGTTAATTCCATAGAAGTTGACGACAGCGAGCTGGACCTCGGTTCTGTCGATGATGATCTTATAACTCCCGAGGAGGGATCAGTGGATTACGATCTCGGCTCCTACAGACTCAGCAGCGGCGGCATCAAGCTTTACTATAACGCAGATGATTTCCCGAGGGAGCTCATGCTTACCTTCGAGAAGTACTTTGAGTCCTTTGCGTCTGCGGATTACAATAACTATCTGAAGTGCCTTTTCCCCGAGTATATCCCCGAAATGGAAGCAGCTCTCGCAAAGAACGAGGATCACGACATGAAGGCTTCCTTTGTAAATCAGTGCTCTAATCTTGCCGACAAGATGCACGGCGATTTCAAGATCACCCGTATCAAGGTGGAAAAGAACGCTGAGCAGGAGGATGGAACAGACAGCCTTGAGGAGTATTTCAAACCTCTCAGCAACTATTTCGGCAAGGACTATTACAGCGAGGTTAAGGAGCAGTGCGATGATATCATCGACGCCTGCTTCTATGTAATGGCTGAGAATGCTTACGGTCAGGAGACCATGATGGTACAGGGCTTCAAGATCGCATTTGCTGTAAAGGACGGCAAGTATTATACATTCGGATAAGGGGGGATTCTGATATGAAGAAGTTTATATCAAGGACGTTTGCTTTAATCGCAGCGGCGGCAATAATGCTGTCTGCGGCAGTATCCTGCAGCGAAAGTGAGGCAGACAAGCGTGCAAAGAAGGATACTAACCTTGCAGGCGGTGATGTTGACGATAACGTAAGCCTTGATCTCGACCAGATGCCCTACGGCGCTGAGTATCAGAAGCTGCTTCCCGAGGATTACGATACACCTCTGGGAGTTGACCGCGATCCTAGATACGTTTCCGACGCGGAGGCTGCAAAGTTAGCGGACTACTTCTACGCTATCTCGGAAAAGGATCCTGCATACCTTGAAAAAGCTCTTCATCCGGATTTCCTTAAATATGTGCTCGAGACCACCAGCTCGGAAAGCGCTCAGGATTTCCTTGAGAAGGAATACGAACTTATCAAGCAGTACACTGGTTCGGATTTCACATTTACCTTTGTGCTTGTTGACGGTATCATGAAGAATACCGATGTAACAGGTATGGAGGCGTATGACGCACGTCTTGAAAAGGCTGTACCCAATGCGAACGTCAGCGATAAGAAGGCTCTTATGGTCAACTGCACCTACTCCAAGCCAAACGACGGCGGCAGCTATTCGTTGCAGATGAGGTTAGGAGAATATGTTACTCTCTGCGTATACACTATCGATGGAGAGCCTTACGTTGTATTTTAACATAACAGAAAGGGGCTGTAAAATAACAGCTTCTTAAAACAATACTGTTGCCCCTTCAAGTAAAATTTGAAGGGGCAACGATTTTTTACTCTGATTTATTAAAAACACTTGGATCTCCCAGAAACAGTGTATAACGAACAAGCAGAAAGAAAAAATGCAGTTCTTCGTCTCGTAATTTGATTATATCACTAAAAACAGCTGCACGCAAGTTTTGTGCAGCTTGTTTTTTGCTATAAAATTTGGGGCCTCTTTACGAGGCCCCGTGTTCGTTTGGGAGACTGAGTTTTTTACAGCTCCTTATTGCTTTCTGTTAGAAAATGCCGTTTATGGCGGTGCAGAGCTTGTTTTGAGATGAAAAAGACACGGGAAAACGGGAGGTTGTATAATATTGTCAAAACATTACTTGGCGTAAATAAAAGTTTGGATAATGCTCCTATTTTATTCCTTTGAGAAATATGATAGAATAAGAGTGATATATTGTTTTTATATATTAAACATATTTGAAAGAGGGAGTTAAATGAAAAAGCATAAGATCGCGGC
>NZ_JAGCFH010000106.1 GCF_017650195.1 Ruminococcus sp.
ATTATGTATTTGGAAATGAACACAATGCTATAGACACTGCTTATATATGTAATAACCATAAGAACAGAGTTTACGATAAAAGAGGCAAGGAAATAATCGGCGGATCTGTTGGAAATAGAGTAGGAAGGGCCTACTTCTCCGTAAAGCAGGTAATCAAGATTTGGGACATCAAAAAAAAATGCCATTATAAAAATAATTGAGAAAATATCAAATATTACAGCAAGTGCAAAAAATACTATCTGTTCAGGATTAGGCGGATAATATGTGTCTTTATCATTTCTAGAGGTTTCTTCATATTCCATATAGTTATCTTCATTCTTCATAGTTATGTTTCCTTTCAATAGAATTAAAAAACAGTCGGCGATGTAAACACTGATTATTGTCATTAAGAAAGATAAATAGGCAACTTGAAAAATAATAGTCTGTATTACTTAATATTTAATGGACTGAAAATCTGGAAATAACAAGAAAGGTGTTGCAATAATATAATTTGAACAATTCATATGAGATCCTTTATCAGAGCACTCTGATAATACCAAAGATAAACATCACGTCCATCAGCGCAGCTGATGCGATGAAAATGTCCTGTGCGTGCTGAGACATATCAAAATTTTTGGTCCATATATATGCAATGCTTCTCGCCACGAAATGGAGACTAGTGAATATCCATATTATTGCACCTATCCACATGAAAGGAGTGCATCCGACACATAAGATAAATGCATTGAGAACTTCAGATATTCCATCGAAACCGTAGGAAAGCTCGCCGTTGCCGAGGCTGGGAATAAAGTCGTAGTTGTATCCATAAAAAGCTGCATATATGCACCATATCACAAGTATTGCTACAGGAAAGAGTACGAGTGCATATGCTATCTTCATCTGCTGGGGTATCCTTCTATTCATGGTATCAGCTCCTTTTTGTGGTTACCTTAGTACGGATAAGACTGATGATGTATATGAATTGCCAATAAGCTAGAAGCGGCAAGATAGGGAAGATACAGCAGAAAACGTAGAACCATATAAAGAGAAGCCTGTTTTGGATAGCTTCAAGGCCGTAGAGTATCCTACCGAATGAGGTGTAGCCGAAAACTGCTTTTGCTGTGCAGTCAAGTATTATCAGTATGTATGGAAATAGGGATACTGCAAAAGAAGTTGTATAAAGCTTAGAAATCGTATCCATTCCACGCTCGCGTCGCTTCCTCATGCGAATGTTCAACAGAAGGGGAATTATACCTAGCACAGACACGATGAGGATTCCACAGAAAATAAGAAATGGGTCATTGAAGACAATGTAGTCAAGTATGACATGTTCGAAAAATACTCTGTAAAGGAGAGCGATGACAAAGGCAAGAATCCCTGTAACAAATATTGCCGTGAGGATCTTTTCGTGTTTTTTCATGGTATCATCTCCTTTGCTGATTATATGATACCATGATATAACATAAATTGTTAGATGTCTGAGGTCACTTCAGCGATTACAATTGTAATGTTGTAAGTGACAAATATAAGTGGTATAATGGAGTAGAGGTGATGGCAAGGTGTTGATGATCTCTTTGAAAAAGATAGATAAAAAAGAACAGCACTCCCATGCGCATAATCTGCTCAAGGAGTGCCTTAAACCTTTTGATATAGAATATTGTGAGTCCATGCTAAAATTCGGAGAGCACGGAAAGCCTGAACTGAAAGATCGTGGAGATATCCATTTTAATCTGTCACACGCTGATGGAATAGCAGCATGTATCGTGTCAGAGAGAGAATGTGGAATAGACTGTGAAGCGGTGCGTGAATATCGCCCTAAAGTAGCTCAGAGAGTTTTCACTCCTGAGGAACTGAAAATGTTCGAATCTGCTTCTGAAAATGAACGTGATCTTCTGTTTTTTCAGCTTTGGACTTTGAAGGAATCTTTCATTAAAGCGGTCGGCAGAGGTCTATCCTATCCGATGAATACTGTCGGGTTCAGCTTTGAAGGCGACACAATAAGCTGCACAGATAATAATTACAGTTTCCGTCAGTATATTCTGCGAGATGGGGAATATGTCGTGTCTGTCTGCGAAAGAATCAACGGGTAACAATATAATAAAGCAGACCGTATATGAAAGCGGCTGCAGAACCATAAAGAATAACTGGTCCGGCTATAGTGAATATCTTGGTTCCAACCCCGAGAATAAGTCCCTCAGAACGCGCTTCAATCGCGGAAGAACTTATGGCATTTGCAAAGCCTGTTATAGGAACAAGAGTGCCTGCACCAGCGTGCTTGGCAAGCCTCTGATACCAGCCTAGTCCGGTCATAACAGAACTGAGTACAATAAGAGTTACCGATGTCCAGAGTGAAGCTGCTTCAGCATCTGCTCCCGCAGCTTCCAGAAACATCTTTATGATCTGTCCGAAAGCGCAGATCGCTCCTCCTGTTATGAAGGCTACGAAAGTGTTGACTTTAACATTTGATTTAGGTGAAGCTTTTTTACTCATTTCAGCGTATTCCTGCGGAGTAATGTTCATACTATCATCTCCTTTTCAGATAGTATCTGTTACTTTTTGCAGGATATACGTTTTTTTATTTCAATTAATAGTTCAGCAGCAAACAGAATTATACCTGAAAGCGATACTAGTTTACCTAGTCCGAGGAGCGGTGCGGTAAATAGAATTTCCAGCTCATGTTCTCCTTCTTCTATAGGGAAACCAAGGAAAGCCGTATCGGTCTTGACAGGTGTGACTTTCCTTCCGTCAATAGTGATATTGAAGCCATCGTGATATACAAAGCTTGTATCAGCGATACCGTCATTTTCTGCGGAAAGAATGCCGCGGATACGGTCACCGCCTGTCATTGAGATATCAGGCTGAAAAACGGAAAGATGATCGGTAAGGCTGCTTAAAAACTGAGGTTCAAGTGTATATGCACTCAGTTCTGAAACAGCGATCTCCTTGCCGGTCAGTTCTATCCTGAGAGAATCCGAGAGATCGGAGATCACATATTCAAACAGATAGTTGTTGTTGTGATACTTCCATTCCGGATTTGTCAGAGTATTTTTCACACCGTTTATCCTGATACGTACGTCGCCTCCGCGTTCCCAGCTGAAACTGTTTTTCTGGTTGTTATCCACGCGGAAACGGAGCAGAATTATTTTATCATGTGTGTCTGCCGGCAGCTTATATGTGTATGACATTGAACCGCCTTCCGGGTGAATATGCCATACTCCGTCAGTGAGGTCGGAATCATATTCTCCGCTAACATTTTCACATTCAGATATGTCAAAAAT
>NZ_JAGCFH010000107.1 GCF_017650195.1 Ruminococcus sp.
AAGGCAGTCTGCATACATCGGGAGATCTGTAATTAAGATGCACGCAGACGCCCTTGTCAGCTTAAGCTTTTTCCCACTCCGCTGAATCGTGAAGTGCGTTGTATCCTTCTTCACCTGTTCTGATCTTGATAACGTTCTCAATGTCATAAATGAACATCTTACCGTCACCGTAATTGCCTGTATAAAGTGCAGCCTTAGCCGCTGCAACTACCTTATCTACAGGTACTGCGCATACTGCGATTTCAGCCTTTACCTTAGGAAGCAGGTTCATCTCTACTTTAGCACCACGGTAGTAGTTTGTCTGTCCGTTCTGCATACCGCAGCCCAGAACGTTTGTAACTGTAATGCCCTTGACATCTATGTGTTCCATAGCCTCGATGAACTGCTGGAGTTTCTGCTGTTTGAATATTACAACGATATTTGTAAGCTTTGTTGCACCGTCTGGTGAAGGTGTGGAATAGTTCTTAACCTCAACTGCTTCATCAACTGTAGCAGCAGGCTTCTTTTCTGTTTTCTTTGTATCCTTCTTCTTTTCTACCTTCTCAACGCTCTTTGCGTCGTCCTTTGTATAGCCATGCATACCTGCATCAGTAAGTGCAGGAGCAAAGTCTGCGTAAGAGGAAATAAGACCGTGTTCTGTAACGTCAAGACCTAAGATCTCCTCCTGCTCGGAAGCGCGGAGACCAATTGTCTTCTTTATAGCATAGAATACTATTGCCATTGAGATTGCTGTGAATACTGCGATTGTCACAAAGCCTGTGAGCTGTCTTCCCAGGAGGCCAAAACCGCCGCCGTAGAACAGACCTGCAAGCTGATCGCCGTTCTGATCAACAAGCGAATAACCGGGAACTTCAGGATTTGCAAAGAGACCAACTGCTATTGTTCCCCAGATACCATTCATCATATGAACTGCTACTGCACCAACAGGATCGTCTATGTGGAGCTTGTAATCAAGGAACCATACGCCGAAGCAAACGAGAAGTCCCGAAACGATACCAACTATTGAAGCACCGAGACAGTCTGTTACATCACAGGGAGCTGTGATACCAACGAGACCTGCCAGTGATGCGTTAAGACACATTGAAACATCAGGCTTGCCATATTTTACCCATGTGAAGATCATGCAGGTAACTGTTGCAATAGCAGGAGCAACTGTTGTTGTAAGGAATACTGAACCGAGCTGATCAATTGATGTACATGCTGCACCGTTGAATCCGTACCATCCGAACCAGAGGATGAAGCATCCGAGAGCTCCAATCGTAAGGTTATGTCCGGGGATAGCATTTACCTTAATCTCGCCGTCCTTTGTCTTGTGGAACTTACCGATTCTTGGTCCGAGTATAGAAGCACCTACGAGAGCTGCAATACCGCCTACCATGTGGATATGAGCTGAACCTGCGAAATCGTGGAATCCCCACTGGCTGAGCCAGCCGCCGCCCCAGCCCCAGTGAGCCTCTATAGGATAAACGACTGCACTGATTATAGCCGAGTAAACGCAGTAGGATAAGAATTTTGTTCTTTCAGCCATTGCACCCGAAACGATAGTAGCTGTCGTTGCACAGAATACAAGGTTAAAAACGAAGTTTGACCAGTCGAAGCTGCCGTAGGAAGTGAAGATATCAAATCCCGGAGCACCGATTATACCGACAAGGTCTTCACCGAAGAGAAGGCCAAAGCCTATGAGAATGAAAACAACTGTACCGATACAGAAGTCCATAAGGTTTTTCATAATGATATTGCCTGCATTCTTGGCACGGGTGAAGCCCGTCTCCACCATTGCAAAGCCTGCCTGCATAAAGAATACGAGAGCAGCACCTATAAGAAACCATACACCAAAGACCAGACCGTTTGTCTCATCTAAGGCTTGTTGTAAAATAGTCTGAGAGTCCATAGAAAATCCTCCTTAATAAGTTACAGCAAAAATAATAAAGGGGCGCAGAAGTCCTAAGACTTCATACACCCCTTTGTGTATGGAATTAGCGCTATAAAACCAAAAAGAGCTGCGGACTTTATATCCGCAGCTCCTTTGCTGTTTACAATGTCATTATATGCTTTTAATTTCTGTTTGTCAATCTATTTTTACTAACTTTGGAAGTTTTAATAATTTTTTGCCGCTTTAAATGCAAAAAGCAATGCAAACATAACAAAGATGCAAGCTTTACATAAATATACCGATGTAGAATGCCTTGACTTTCCTGATAAAAAATACTATAATCTTTATATAAAGCAAGGGTGCTGCGATATTTATCGTATGCACCTTTTTATATTGGAGGAGGAATTTTATGAGCGATAGACCTGTTATAGGAGTTATCCCTCTTATAGATTACAATAAAAGCTGCTATTGGATGCTACCAGGGTATTTCGGAGGTATAATTGAAGCAGGAGGTATGCCTGTAATGCTGCCACTGATAAGCAACAATACAGATATCGACCAGATAACAGATATGTGCAATGGCTTTCTGTTCACAGGTGGACAGGACGTTGATCCGAAGCTGTACTCTGCTAGAAAGATTGGTGCTTGTGGCGAGTGCAGCTCCGAACGTGATATTATGGAAGGGATGCTCCTTAAACGTGCAATGAAGTCTGATAAGCCGATTCTCGGTATATGCCGCGGAATACAGTTTATAAATGCCGCACTTGGCGGAACACTGTGGCAGGATATACCATCCCAGTTCTCAGATACAATAACACATTGTCAGCAACCGCCGTATGATGTTCCGATACATGAAGTGAAAATAAAACCGTTCTCTCCGCTGAAAGATCTTTTACAAAAAGATTATATTCCTGTAAACAGCTATCATCACCAGGGGGTACGAGAGCTGTCCTCAGAGCTTTTACCTATGGCAACATCTCCGGACGGACTTATTGAAGCCGTTTACGCTCCGAAACAGAAATTTCTTTGGGCAGTTCAGTGGCATCCCGAATTCTCTTACCTCAAAGATGAAAACAGCCGCCTTATTTTCATGGATTTTGTCAAGCATTGCTGATTGATAAGGAAATTCATCTTTTCATTTCAAGATTTGAGCTTAATAAGGCGGTAATACACTTCTGCTGGTGAAATCATGCTTTGTGCCTGTTGTAAGCTCATCAGCTGTAACGCGGTCAGCATCAAAGCAAGCTGCAAAAAGCTGATTTTTTCATTAATAATATATTATTCGAACATTGTTAATCTATAAGATCATTCTGAAAACGTGACAAATGCTCGAAAGGCAGGATCTGACGTCCTCTGAACAGTCCGCAGCCGTCGTTTATCAGCTGATTGTTTATAGCCTTGAACATATTTACATCTATATTAGCAAGCTCAAGTTCCTGCAATTTGGTAAGGCGCTCGTATGCATCGTCAAAATAAACGCATTCTCCTATAGGTATTTCATCGCGCTTGGTACGTCTTGTTTCCTGTAATTTTTCATAGCCGAAGTGATTGGCGTCGCCTATCTCAGCAAAGTCGTCCATATCTTTGGTGCGGAGTTGCAATTCTGTATAGCATCGGGCAAGATTGTCATAAAAGGTTATGTGTATAGACTGGTATCCGGTACTTCTTGGAAATGTCACATAGTCGCGGTAATATGGTCTAACTGCCTCTTTGAGCTTATCGGAATACCTGTCCTCGTTGAAGCCCGAAAGCTCTGCCGTAAAGCCTCTTTCCTCAAGGAATTCTGGCACTACATCAGCTATCTCGTAGAGATACTTTTTCTCAATCTCGCTTTTTTCATCTGCGTTTTTAATATGACAGGAAGGCATTGAAATAACTATTCGGTAAGCGATAAGATCGCGAAAGCATATAAGTTTACTTTTTATCTCGGCTTCTGACGGAAACTTCCCATGTGCCTTATAATACTTGTATATGTATTCAAGGATATATCCATTGAATTTTTCTTCTGCGCGTATAAGTGACTTTATTCGTCCCTTGAATGTGAATGCAAGGAAAGGATATTCCCTCGTCATGTATTTGTAGAATTCTTTTATTCTCTGTGATTGAGAGGTTAGAAAGTCGTTGTGTTCAAGCAGTTCAATTATCTGTATCAGAAAATTTGAGTGCGAAAGGTCAATGCTGTTGTGATTTTCTTTTGCACTATTTCTTAAGTCATTTGAATACTGATGAAGTATTTTCAATACAGTATCTCCAGAAAACAAATAGTCATTTAAGGTTATCATTATCTATTCTCCATTCTGTTTGTATTTTTCAATATCTGCCATTCAATCTGCAAATCTTTTTCAGCTTTTTTACAGTAGCATTCCCACCGTCATTGATATAAACATCATATTTTCCCTTGATACTGCCGAATGTGATGACTTTCTCAGTTCCTGTGTATTTCTTCAGCTTCGACAACATGTTCTCCTTTGAAGCATCCGAAGAGAAAATCTTCAGATACATGAATCCGTCATATTCGGAATCAGATATGTTTATTCTTGCGCTTACTCCGAGCTTTTGACGAAGTTTTCTTTCAAGAAGAAATATGTCTATTTTTTCGGCAAGAACTGTTATATAAAGAATATTCTCATCTGCGTCTTTTTTGCGGTATTCTGATTTGATATAATTTCTGTACGGTGAATGCCTGTTGTTTTCATACTGTTTTTTTTCAGCGCTATTCCGAAATTTACCGTAATATATCAGCAACGTGGTATCAAGCATGACATTAACAAAACAGTGCAATCCACATTCTGAAATTATTCTTTCAGATTCTGCGGAAACATTTTTTGAAAGATAAGCCATTTCAAGATATTTCTTTTCCTTTATGTCATATATCGCTGCACCGTCCATAACTATAAGTGGAAGTTGCAGCTCCGTGTCGCTCATTATTGCCATTACCTCAGCAGGAGTATGTGTAGTTGAAACAGTGAATTTCACTCCGCTACGGATAAGCCTGTTAAGTTCAACCTTACTGTAATTAGAGGTCTGCGAGATGAGCACATCATCAATACCGCTTATATAAAGTGTAGTATCATCACGTTTCACAGGCAAACGGAAGTCGTTCACAATAACTCCTATGATTATTCCTATGAACGTATCGATAACTCTATTCAGAACGAAAAGATACGGATTATCGTCAAATGAATGTGTGAGAGCAATACTCAAGAACACAACGCATGAGAAAAAAGAGGCATTCCGCTTGTTCATAACAACAGTTGTGTATATCACTGGAATTATGAAAATACTTGCTGAAATATAGACAAGCTCAGGTATGACTAAACTTAGTCTGCGGAATAGTAGCAGAAAGAGCAGTCCGTAAACTGCACCTGTAAGCGTACCCACAGAACGCTGCAGGGCATTATTTTTGGTGGTGTTGGTATAGGGCTGTATACACCATAAAGCTGCCAGTGCTCCATAGAAAGGTATGCCGTTACCGACAGGCAGAAATGTTCTTATGAAATATACCGTCATACACAGCCCGACAGCTATAGATGATTTTACTATTCTTGCCCCTATAGGCGGAAATGTCAATTTCATAATACTCACTCCAGTAAAATGGGGCTTATCCTTGTAGATAAGCCCCATTGCTCAGATTGTTATAAGAAGGTGTTCGTTCTTGATGTCGTTGAATAGCTCACATTTGCAGCGGCTCACGTCGTAAATATGTATAACGTCGTCAAGACCGCTGTTTTCGTCGATATCCTCAAGCATATTTCTCAATTCGCTCAGCTTATCGGGAGCAAAATTCAGTGTTTTGCTATTATTGAATACAGCTGTGTACAGTATTTCTGCCTCTACTAAATCCTGAAAAATGTGGCTGCCATAGGAAAGCTCAGGATTGTAGCCCACACGGGCTTCCTCCATTT
Organism: Ruminococcus sp.; assembly: GCF_017650195.1. GTDB lineage: Bacteria > Bacillota > Clostridia > Oscillospirales > Ruminococcaceae > Ruminococcus. Next base: position 5,779 of record NZ_JAGCFH010000107.1, read on the forward strand.
CGCAGACAACGTCAAATTCGCTTATGTCCGCAAAGGTAGTAGGTACGCCCAATTCAGGCGATGAAGTTCCGACTCTTCCTGGTACCATGAGCATCATATGCTTGCCGCTGTTGCGGTAAGTCCAGTTTATTCTACCTATCATTTTCGCAACGGAATTTTTCTCGCTGTAAGGCATATTATAGTACACAACAGGATCAACATAAACTATGATATCAAGTTTTGATGCTTTTGAAAGTCCCATTGAAGCTCCCTTGCTTTCGAGTAGTATATGCTCCTGCGGTATATCATCTGGAACAGCAACTCCTGATTTATCCTTTATGACCTGAAGCGGTCTGCACTGCAAAAGGTCAATGGAGTATTCGCCGCTGTCAGAAACATTTATAGTGAACTCAGTATCCACAGGATATTCGTACTCGTCCTGTATACAGCGCAGCATTCTCTGCATCTGCGACATGAGAGTTTTATTGCTGACAAGTCCCTTACAGGAAATAAAAGTCGATGATACTCTGCGTCCCATTTCGCGCAGTTTGCTCTCTGCATCAAAGTCGTGTTCAAGCAGTATATTATGCAGATACTCAGGTATCTCATGCTCTATTGTTCTCAGGGACAGACGTTCAAGATCATGGATAGAAGTATTGATAACTTCCACCTTGCCCTGTGAGAATCTGTGCCTGTCCGCATAAGTCGAATATACTGTTTTTTCTGGCATGTCAAGACTTACAAGGCGGGGATATGAACCTTCTGTTCTGTCAACAGCTGATGTGCCAAGGCCCATTACAAGACGGAGCATACCTGCGGACTGATCGGAGCTTTTCAAGAAGCTGTAAGGGCTGTATGAATAACCTACACCTGCCGCACAGGGCATATAATATGCACCGTAGTAAGAGCCTGATACACGCTGTATTAACAGGGACATCTGCTCGTCACGCTTGTCAAGTCCGCGGCGTTTACGGTAGTCAAGTGCGGAAAGGCTCATGGTGCTTGCGTAAACTGTTTTTATCGCCTTTTCAAATTCTTCAAGCCTTTCCTCAGAAGTTCCTCTGTTGGCACAGAATACCGACTCGTACTTTCCTGCAAAGGCATTACCAAAGCCATCCTCAAGGATACTGCTTGAACGGACTATATAGGGATCCTGTCCGTAGTATTCGATAATTCTGTTCAGCTGTTCGCGCATTTCATCAGAGAATTTACCGTTCATAAGCTGCTTTGCAAATTCATCTGCAAGTGAGAAATATCCCTCTTCGGTGCGCTGCTTTATACGCATATCCCAGAAATTATTGTCTACGATGTAAGTATAGTAAACGTCAGAGCCTACATAGAAAGAATCATGTGGTTCAAGAACTTCATTTATATCAGGCTCGGTGTTGCGGATAATGGCTCGCGCAAGCAGCATACCGCAGGCCTTTCCGCCTATCATACCAGTGCCTATCATGTGGTCGCGGACACTGAAATAATCCTCGGGACGGAAGTGTTTCTTGACCATCTGACGCATTTTCGTGTCCCTTGTCATCATTATATTGCACATATTACTGCACTGCTCGGTTATATCAATGCCATTTTCATAGAGAACTTTGGCTTTCTTGAACGACCTGTCCCACGAGTCCATGAACTGCTCGTCTGCGGAACGTTGTGCGTTTCCTAGTACCTGATAGAATCTGCTGGATTTTACACCGTCAAGTATCGGTCTAAAACGTCCTGTCTCGGGTTCATAGGTATGAGGCAGGAACATGGTGTCGGAGTTTCTGTTCCACACCTTTTCCGGACGTACATACACATTCTTTTTATCTGAATATACATCGAGAAAAAGCTGTGTTGTGTTCAGTATCTTGTTTATGGCATGAACTGAGTGTTTGCCTCGAATTATAGGAAAAAATGCAACTGTGTCAAGTATAAACAGGAACGGACAGGTCACGCGGAAAAAGTTGCCCATCATAAGGTCTGTCGCCCACATCGCCTGCAATTCCGAAAGGCAGTCGAATATGTAAAAGGCGTCCCTGCCGGCTTTCTCGATCTCGTTGTGTATATCAACAGTAAAGGTCTCAAATCTGTGCGAAAGCGGAACTTCAATAGTCTTTACCTCGGGGCAGTTCTCCACAAGTGGTTCGTGACTTGCAAAACGGAAATATATGATATTCCTGCCGTCTGCAATAGACTGTCTGAGGTAAGGCTCCATGAAGAGCCTGAACTCGGAAAGATCCGAAACTCGCCATACAACATTGTCGCCAAGCCTTATATTGTCCAGTGCTGTGTCCATTTCGGGTATTCCCGATAATATTCTGTCAAAAGCGGCCATAAAAGCACCTCCCCTTTGTCACAGGTTTTTAGCATAGCAGACTGCACCTTCGAGCCTGTTATAAGGCGGATAATTATTGATACGATAGTATCCGAGTTTCTCATAAAGCGATACGGCTTCTCTCATCGCTTCACGAGTTTGCAGCACAGTACGCTGGAACTTCATTTTTTCTGCCAGTTCCTCTAACATATTCATCATATTTTCAGCGATACGATGTCGACGGTATTCAGGTTCTACC
>NZ_JAGCFH010000108.1 GCF_017650195.1 Ruminococcus sp.
CCTTATTGGCGAAATGGTATACATCTCTGGAATAAAGCCTATAGACTTTATAAAACTGTCAATATCAGTCAGTATACGAAAATGGACTTTTTTATCTTTTACTATACCACGCTTTCCGATATCGCTCTTGCCTGCTTCAAACTGAGGCTTTATAAGTATGGCTGCAGCTGCACCATCAGAAAGGAGCTCATACACCTTAGGAAGTATCTTCGTCAAAGAAATAAAAGATACATCAACAGATATAAAATCGGCTTTACCGCCAATATCCTCAGCTGTAACATTACGGATATCCGTGCCCTCCATATTAACGACGCGTGTATCTTTTACAAGGGACTCGGCAAGTTGACCATGTCCGACATCAACCGCATAAACCCTTTCAGCTCCGTGCTGTAGCATAAAATCGGTAAAACCGCCAGTGGACGCGCCGATATCAAGACATATCTTTCCTCTGAAATCAATGAAAAATTCACTCGCAGCTTTTTCTAATTTTAGCGCTCCCCTGCCAACATATTTATCATTTTCAGAAGAAACTATAACATCTTCTGCATAAACTTCATCAGAGGGCTTTTTAGCAATTTTTCCATTTACAGTAATGCTTCCAGAGTTTATCATCTCCTTGGCACGCTCACGGCTTCTTGCAAGTCCACGGGATACAAGCTCACTGTCAAGTCTCGGCATCAGATATGCACCTTTCCTTGATGTATTCTATCATTTTTCCACTTGTCATTCCGAGCTTCTCAAGACATGACTTTACAGATGCCTGTTTTACAAAGCCTTCGGCAGTAATTCTGCTATAATCACCGCAGTAGCCTAGCTCTGAAAGAATATCGCCTATCTTTTCGGAAATACCACCTTTACCGAAGGATTCCTCAAAGAAAATAACTCTTTTATATTTCACTATCTTTTCTCCAAGCCCGCCATCAAGAGGATGTATTTTTGTGAGTTTGAGTATATCGCAGTTTATATTCTCTTTCCTGAGTTTTTTCTGAGCTTTATATGCTTCGTTGTACAGTCTGCCATAAGTTATGATAAGCGTTTCGCTGTTACATATCAGTTTGAAAAGCCAGTCTGTAGTTATATCTGACTGATCAAATTCGACCCTCTCGGCACCACGGGGATAACGTACTGCTACAAGCCCCGTGTCTTCATTGACCGCATTTCTCATGCACATTTTCATTTCCATATAGCATGAAGGAGAATATATAATCGTATTGGGTATAGAAGTAAGCATCGGAACATCAAAAAGTCCTTGATGCGTTTCACCATCCTCGCCTACTATTCCGGCACGGTCAACTCCGAGAACAACATGAAGCTTTCCTATAGCGACATCATGTACGAGCTGATCGTATGAACGCTGAAGAAAGGTTGAATATACAGCAAAAACAGGGATCATTCCCATTGAAGCAAGTCCACCTGCAAAAGTTACGGCGTGCTGCTCGGCAATGCCGACATCATAGAATCTTTCCGGATATTTAAAATGGAAAAACTGCAATCCTGTTCCATATTTCATTGCAGCTGTAATAGCGCATATCCGCTCGTCCTTATCTGCAAGCTTTACAAGCTCTCTGCCAAAAACAGTAGAGTAGCTGTCTGCGGCAGCTACCTCGGGATTTCCTGTAGCTATATCAAACTTTGATATACCGTGATATTCTCCGGGATTCTCTTCAGCAGGACGATAGCCTTTTCCCTTTATTGTTTTGATATGTATGAAAACAGGCTGGTGGTAGGATTTCGCCATGTGAAAAACCTCTTCAAGCTCTGACAAGCTGTGACCGTTAACAGGACCAAGATAAATGAATCCCAAATCCTCAAACATTGTGCTTTGTTCAAGAATGTTTGATTTTACAGAATCCTTGACGTTTTTGATACCCTTTGCAACACTTGTTCCTACAAGGGGAATCTTGCCAAGTCCGCGTTCTACCGCTCTCTTGGTATTAAGGTATTTTTCAGTATTTCTGAGTGAAGTTAGATACTTTGACAAAGATCCTACACTCTTGGAAATAGACATATTGTTATCGTTAAGTATAACGATAAGATTGCTTCTTTTATCTCTTCCGCAGTTGTTGATAGCTTCATAGAACATTCCACCTGTCATAGCTCCGTCGCCAATTACAGCAACAGCATAGTTATCCTTACCCTGAAGCTTCATTGCTTCGGCAATACCACACGCTACTGAAACAGAGGTGCTACTATGACCGCTTATGAAAGTATCATGTGGTGATTCCTCTGGCTTAGGGAAGCCGGATATCCCCCCCTCTTGACGCAGAGTTGAAAACCTATCAAGTCTACCGGTGAGTATCTTATGAGTATAAGACTGATGTCCTACATCCCATACTATCTTGTCCTCGGGAGAATTAAAATTGCGGTGTATTGCCATTGTAAGCTCTACAACGCCAAGATTTGATGCAAGATGTCCGCCTGTCTTTGAAACAGTGGATATAAGGATATTGCGTATCTCCTTGCAGAGTGCGTTACACTGGAAAAGAGAAAGCTTTTTCAGGTCCTGCGGAAGTCGAAGTTCCTCAAGTGTAACCTTTTCATTCATACTTGTATTGTCCTTCATTTTAAACGAATGCGGAAAATACTCCGCAGCTCCTTATTTTAATTCTTTCTTTTCAGAAGCATCTCGGTCAGCTCCGTCAGAAAGGCGTCATTTCCGAATTTATCAAGATATGCAAGAGCTTCATTGGTCACGGCATTTGCGATTTCCTGAGCCCTTTCAACTCCGTAAAGAGTCACGAAAGTAGTTTTATTTTCCTCTTCGTCGCTGCCTACCGGCTTTCCGAGTTCCTCCGTGGTACTGGTAACGTCAAGGATATCATCTATGATCTGAAAAGCAAGACCAAGCCTGAATCCGTAATCAGCAGCTGCCTTTATCCTATCACCATCAGCGCCAGCACATATACAGCCAATCATACAGGATACAGCTATGAGCTGACCTGTTTTATGGCGGTACATATTCCTGAGGTTTGCTTCATCAACATCTGTTTTTGTTTCGTTTTCCATGTCTATGACCTGTCCGCCTATCATTCCCTCTCTGCCGACTGCTTTTGCAAGACATGAAATTATATTTAATTTCCTTCCGGCATCAAGCCTGTCATCGTCTGCAATTATCTCAAATGGAAGAACGGACAGCGCATCACCGGCAAGTATAGCCATTGCTTCACCAAAAGCCTTATGGCACGACGGTTTTCCACGTCTGTAATCATCATTGTCCATAGCAGGTAGATCGTCATGTATAAGAGAAAACGTGTGTATCATCTCTATCGCAGCAGCAGGAGCAGCTGCATTTTTGTAATCGCCACCAAGCGCATTACAAAATGCATACACAAGTACAGGACGTATCCGTTTTCCTCCTGCTTCTAGTGAATAATACATTGCGTCTATAAGGTTTTTTTGAGCCATCATTTCTGGCGAATGCGAATTGTACGCCTTAAGATTGGTTTCAGTAAATGAAATGTATTCGCTTAATTTCTCTTTAAAACTATTCATTTTCTATTCCTCTGACGGAGCCTCTCCGCCGTCCTCCGTTATTTTAATCTGTGCTTTATCCAGCTGCTTTCTGCAGGCTGCTGACAACTTTAACCCCTCACCATACAGCTTGACAGCCTTGTCAAGGGGAATATCGCCTTTTTCAAGCTCTGAAACTATTCTGCCAAGCTCGTTCATATTATCCTCAAAGGTATTCTTTTCCTTCATTTTATCACCATTTATCTTTTATTTCAGCCTTTGCTCCGCCGCTTCCAAATGTAATGCTTATATTATCGCCTTTTTCAAGACTTTCGGAACTGATCAAGAGCTTATCTTCCTTATAAACCAATGAATATCCACGTGAAAGCACCTTAAGTGGACTAAGGCTGTCAAGTCTTGCGGTATTTTCAGCAAAAATCCGCTCAAGCTTGTCAATATACCTGAGATATGCCGCTTCAATACGCTTTTCAAGACCGGAAATATGCTCTCCTGTAAGCTGCAAACGCTTCTCAGGAGATTGAGCCGAAAGTCTTGCATTAAGCGCAATGAACCGGTCTGTCGACTTATCAAACTGATTTACAGTAGCTTTTTCGATTCGGCGTTCAATAACCGAAAGTTTTTCATAAAGTAATGCTATATCTGGCGAAGCAAGCTCCGCTGCTGCTGATGGAGTTGGCGCTCTCAGATCAGCTGCAAGATCTGCTATCGTATAATCAGTTTCATGCCCTACTGCAGATATGACTGGCACTTTGCAGTTATATATCGCATAAGCGACCTTTTCGGTATTAAAAACACTGAGATCCTCACTTGAACCTCCGCCTCGTCCTACAATTATAACATCACAGCCTGCCGCTTCTGCTTTAAGTATGCCTCTGCATACTGAATCAGCCGCTCCTTCCCCCTGAACAAGGGCGTTTACAGCAAACAACTCACAAAGCGGATAGCGTCTTGTCAGTACATTTATTATATCTCTTACAGCTGCACCATTAAGAGAAGTAACAGCACCGATCTTTTTAGGCATTGAAGGTATTGGCCGCTTATGAGCAATATCAAATAGTCCTTCCTTCTGAAGCTTCTTTTTAAGCTGTTCAAGAGCTGCAACAGCCGCTCCTACGCCCTCAGGTATTATATCATTTACGTAAAGCTGATATGCCCCCTCCCGTTCATAGACAGAAATGCTTCCTGAAACTATTACAGACATTCCGTCCTCCGGCTCAAACCTCAGACGTGCAGCCGAATTTGCAAACATTACTGCTTTTACAGAGCTTTCCTGATCCTTAAGAGTAAAATAAATATGTCCGCTGCGGAAGTGCCTTACATAATTCGATATCTCACCGCGTACCATTACACCTTGGATATTTCTGTCGTTTTTCAGTATCGAGGCTATATATCTGTTTATCTGTGTAACTGTGATTACAGGCATTTATCTTACTCCCATACTCTTTAAATAGCCATATATTGCAACTCCAGCGGCATTGTCACATGAAAACTGAGGTTCCGCAAAGCTTGCCAAAGGAAAATGTTCCAATATACTGTCACGTATAATAACATCTGACATTACTCCGCCTGCAAAAACAATGGGCAGCTGACCGTTTTTTTCTATTGCATAGCCTGTCATAGCTATTATCGTTTCGGCAATAAAATCAAGGCAATACTTCGCAATATTCTCAGGGCTTTCACCCTTTTTCAGCATATTACCGCATTTGTTTTCCACTCCTGAAAGGCAGCAACTGCCGTCCTTCAGAACAGGCTTTACTTTAAACATTTTATCAGCACCGACCGCAAGCTTTTCAAGTTCGGTTCCACATGGAAAATGTAGACCGAGCATCAGACCTGTGCGGTCTATTGCTTGTCCTGCTTTGAGGTCGAGAGATGTTCCGACTTCGGTCACATTTATTATATTATCATCATCAGGCTCACATAGTAGACAGTCGGTCGTTCCACCGCTGACATGAAAAGCAATGAACCTTTCCTTTACCAGCTTAAGCCTGTCCGCAGAATAAAGTGCAGCGAGAATATGACCGACCTGATGAGAAGTCGTGAACATTTCCGCTCCCGTAATAGCTGCATAAGAACGGGCCAAGCCTTCTCCGCAAAGAAAACAGGGCATATATGAACCGTCAATGTTGCGCGGTCTAGAAGAAGCAGTTACAACTTCGGGAGCTTTTATGCTGTTTTCACCGAAAAGTTTTTCTATCATTTCAGGAAGCTGCTTTGTATGATGAAACACCGCATCACTTTGCCGAAGTCCAAGCTCGCCATCTTTTACTGGCAACAGTTTTTTACATTGATATATCCTGTTTTCCTCACTTATATATACTGCGGCAGATGTAGTATAATTACTTGTATCAACGCCGAGATATTCAGGCATTTTCCTTTTCTTCCTTCTGTGAATCGCGTGAGAATGCTCCAAGAACGCCGTTTATAAAGGCGGTATCCTCCTTATACGTATACATCATGGAAAGCTTTATAGCTTCGCTGATAGCGGCATTCATAGGAGTATTATTATCGTAACGCGACTCGTACATAGCAATGCGAAGTATAGCAAGATTGAGCTTTGATATTCTTGAAATGCTTCTTGATTTGCTGTATTTTGAAATAATGCCGTCAAGCTCCTCGGCATGTTCGAGAGTTCCCTCAACGATCTTCTTTACCTCTTCGTTTACGGTTATCTCATCTATCTCCTCAGCTATCTCATATAGCTCGTTTATATCATCATCGCGCAGAAGCTGCTCAAAAACAAGCTTGAAAGCGCTGTCTCTTATTTCACGTCTGGTCATTTATACGCTCCTTTTTTTCAAAGAAATAATACATGAATATCATGTCATCTATCTCTTTAAATCCATTTTTTATATAAAACATTTGACTCGGCTTGCCATTGCCTGTCAGAAGAGCCATTGCAACAATATTGTCATGAGCAAGGTCTTTTCTTGCATACTCAAGCACCTCGGAACCTATGCCGCAGTGCTGCATATCGGGAGTAACGCAGAATTCGTCGATCAAAAATTCTTTCCCGTGCAGATATGTAAGTATCCTTCCACAAAGTACTGCCCTGATTATCCCACCGTCGTCACAGACGTACCCCACAGACTGCGGTGAGGACATAAGCTCCCTTATCCTCGTTGAGGCAAGCTCTTTATCCCAGTTTTCGTTCCATGGTTCTCCTGCAAATGCAGAACGAAAAACCTCTGCTGCACCTTCAAGATCATCAGGGACATATCTTCTTATCATTCAAATACTACTCCGCTGACAGTAACATTAACTCTTGCAACAGGCACTCCAGTCATGTTCTGAACATTCTCCTTGACTGCTGTCTGAACTTCCTGTGCTACATTGCAGGCTTTTTCACTGCTTTTTATTACTATCCTCATATCTATAGCTGCAACGTCACCCATCATGCTAATTTTTATAGGACCGTTCTTCCTGAGCTTGCTCATTTTGCCGACCTCGCCTTCAAGTCCTGCAACTCCCTTTACATCGAGAGCTGCAAGCTTGGCAATGGCGATTATAACATCATCTGATATCTTAAGTCTGCTTGAAACCTGCGGTTTCATATCTCCAACTTCCATAATAAACCTCCATCGGCACATATTTGAGTGTAATTTTTAATCAAAACTGTGCATACACCCTTACTATTATATTATACCAAATAATTTCTCTCAGTTCAACTATTTTACTTCAAAAATTCTGATATTTTCTGCCGGAACCGAAGTTTCGCCAAGGATTATTTCTTTTATAGCGGCTGCCTGAGCCTTGTCAAGTCCCTCTGTTTTGACAACAAGCTTTGCGTTTTCTCCGTCAAGATATGCTACACAGTCCTGAAATCCTTGCGCCTTTACCAGAGATTCTATAGTTCCTTCGCTTTCAATAAGTTTAGATACCTGTACAGCATCAAGCGCATTTACAACTGCCTCGTTTTCTGTAACATCCCCTCCTCCTATCATTGTCTGAAGTGTCTGAACAGCCTGATCGCGATCCTTCAGCTTGTCAAGCCTTGCCTGTGAAAAATAGTCTCCAGATACCGGAGTAGCTTCCGCGTTTACAAATTCTGTTTCACCGTATCTTATATTTTCATTTTTATCTTGCATTGTAAAAGCTTCTGCATCAGACATTATCTCAGGCGATGTTGCATAGTTTATGTACACTGCAACAGCAAGCATGAGTGTAAGACAAGTCATTATTATCTGCTTTTTTCCTATTATAATTGAAGGTTTTTTCATATTTTATCTCCTTTATTTAAGTTTTGATACATATATTCTTCCTACAGGAAGATCAAGCGCGGCAGATACTGCACTGTAGATTCTCTCACATACTACAAAATTGTCTCCGCCACTACAAAGAACAACGGCACCAGTGATCTTTGGGCTCTCAACTGTTTCCATCAGAGCGTTTCTCTCACTCCCACTGCCGATTATAACATATTTTTCTTCCTCATCTGTTTTATTATCAGAGATGCTTTGACGTCCTTCTGTTGCATAAACATACCTTTCGCTACTGCCTGCTGATATAAATACTCTCACCTCTCCTGCACCGTCAATCTTGCCTAAAAAATCTGTAAGCCTTTTTTCAAGTGTAAGACAGAAATCCTCAGCTTTTTGACGGCTTTCAGCCGCTTTGCTTTCTTTTATAGTATCCTTATTGGGGATAAAAGAGGATATCATTACCAGAAGCATTCCTATGACACCGCAAACGGTCATAAATACAGCCCATTTCCTGTCTTTTATTAACTCCCTTGCCTTTTCAGCCCATTCCATTTATGACCTCCGTTTCCTGTCCGAGACTTTTGCGTATCAGATCTTCAGCAGATTCAGGATCTGAGGAACTGATAATGATCCTATTAATATTTATGTTACCGTTTTCAGAAATATTAATATCCGTTTCAACTTTCTCAACTTCAATACCTGCTGCTTCGAGTTGGGAATATAGTATATTACTGATATTATCGGCCGCTTTTTTTGCAAGTTCATTCCTGTATATTGCCTTTGCATGACTGTAGTCAGATACATCAATCTGCGGTATTTTCTGAAGTTCAGTATTCCTGAAACCGTTTATCAACATTGATGCAAATACTAGCGAGAATACCAGCTTGAATACAAGTTCCGTCTGTTTTTGAAGCCTTGTACCTTCTGTAAGAATCCTCAACAGACATAATCCAGCTGACACAAAGCATAGGCTGCGAACTGCTGTTACTATATCCACTAAATCAGCCTCCGGAATTATTCATAATTACGGCAGTACATAGTATAAACATCATGCCATAGCATATCAGTACACTCTGAACGATCGAAAGCGTGCTGTCAAGTGAACGCAGAAGCTTTGTCATCGGTTCTTCTTCAAAAAGCCCAGAAATTGCTGTGCCAGCCCACATTACAAGTCGAACAGCTAATATCTGCAAAACAGTTGGCATAAGCAATAATATTATACCAAAACAGGCTGCCGTACCTACAGTACCCTGAATTATTCCAAAGCTACTACGAACAGTCGAGTACGCATCAGAGACCGCTCCTCCCACTACAGGAACAAGTCCTGATATAACAAAACGAGCCGTTTTTGTCGCTGCTCCATCAGCTTTTCCTGCAAGCGAACATTTTAACGATGTATATCCAGTAAATAGCAGCATTGCCGAAGTTATGAACCATGTGATAATTTTCTTTAGAAAATTCACTAAGTTGCTCATATCAAAGCCGTAAAAAACACTTCCCGTAATAGAAAGAAGTGTCGAAGCTGTTAAAAGTGGCATCATAAAACAGTTTGATAGACCAACAATCAGCTCTGATGCTGTTAAGACTGCGATATCGTATACTCCCGCTGTGACTGTACCGCCTGAAACAGCAGTTATTCCAGCGTAAACAGGGATAAATACTGATATAAAGCTGCCGCTCAGCCTGACAGCTTCAATACTGTGACTGAAAACCTGTGATAATTCCGGTGCAATAACTGCTGCCGTCGTCAGCGTAGATACGGAACCATAAATATCAGTTGGATTCTTTATGATGCCGCTTCCCACTGACTTTAGCACAGCTGTTATCAATGTAATGATCATTATTGTCGAAAGAAGCTTTAATGTTCTATATTTTGATATACCGGCATGATCTACAACTCTTTCTGCAAATTGCTTTAAAGTGATACTATCTGTTTCAGAAGTGTCGAACTCTATATCAAATTGTTCCATAATATCATCTAGTTCCGCGTGGTACTCACTTTCGGCACTGTTAATAGCTTCTGCATAAGTATTAAATGGTATGCTTATCATAAAAAGCAATACAATTATGAAGAATGTAATTACGATTTTTTTCATATCTCACCTACATAATACTTCCTACTAATTCGATAAATCCTTTTATAACAGGCATACTTATTGCAATAAGTGCTCCCCGTCCCCATAATTCGGCTGCTGCTCCCATTGCAGCTTCTCCACTATCACGGCAAATCTCCGATGAAATATGCGTTATGCAACAAATGCCAATAGACTTGAATAAAACTGAAATATAGCTTTCGGGAATATTTGATGATGATAGTATATTCTTTATTTCTTCCAATGGAGTTTCCAGCAAAAGTATTGAAGCCGTAAACACCGCAGTACATACGGCTGCTGAAAGTAAAAGCGAATGTTCCGAGCAGTACTGCTTCAAAAGCAATGAAAAAAGTGCTCCTCCAATGCAGAACACGCACACTGTAAAGCAATTTCCTACCATAAACCAAAAACGTTTTTAACCTTGTCGAAAAGATTACCTATCTCATCTATGATAACAATTAATACAACTATTAGACCAGCAAGAGTTGTCATCATAGCCTGTTCTTCACGTTCGGCGCGTTTAAGCACAAGATTAAGAACGGCTACGATTATTCCTGTGCCTGCTATTTTAAAAATAAGATCGATCTTCATTTTTTGACCTCATATTATAATAATACCTATCATTATTCCAGCAAGCATACCAAGAGTGCGGTAAAGCTTACTTTTTTTCATATACTCAAAACGTCTCTGCTCATACAGAGTATGAACTTCGTCAATAAATGCAGATATTGTTCTCAGCTGCCTTTCTGTATCGCTTGTGCCTAATACAGATCCAAACTCTATTAGAAGATTTCTTTCTTCATAAGGAAGCTGACTTTTAAAAACTGCACGCTCCCAGTCAACTCTGAAATTTGCGCCCGCCTTGTATGATACAGGTATATTTTTTATAAAACAAATCCCCGGAAGGTCAGCTTCTTCAATTCTTTTTGTTATTCCATAAACATCTTCATCACTGCTCTTTATGGAGTATTCGCATATATAAAGCATTTTTTCAATATCACGACATAAATCCACTCTTTTTTTCAGCTTCTCCGAGCGATCTACTCCAAAGAATGCTCCGCAAAGTATTATCAATATCACTGCTGATATTCGTATTAACATTACCTATCCTCTTGATTTCTCTTACCTTCGAAGGAAATGAAGCTCCGCAAAGGAATACAATATAATCTATAGCATTGTTTTCTATCAGATATGTTATCTCGCTTCTTTTATAAAGCTCTGCCATAGTACTTCCATGAGCTGTAACAACAAAATTCACTCCACATCCTATACCGTTTAATATCGCCTTAGAATCTTTCAAAGATGAAATCTCGTCGCAAAAAACCACTTCCGGTGAAAGCGTCCTTACTGCTGACATTATCCCCGCTGAACGATTCGTATTAGTCAGGATATCTGTCATTGTTCCAACATCGTTTGTAGGTACACCGTTAAAAACACAGGCTATTTCATTTCTTTCATCTATAAGCGAAGCCTTGCGTATATTACCATTCAATCTACATAGTTCTCGTAAAACTGTAGTTTTTCCGGAGTTCACACCTCCACATATAATCACATTTTTATATAAGGTCTCATTGAATATTCTGTCCGCACATCCATTTATGCATCTTGGGATACGAAAGTTCAGTGAGGAATATTCATATAGTAAAGGATCATCAGATGTGGAATATATGCCGGATATGCCTACTCTTATACCGTTTTCAATAACAAAACAGCCTTCTGAAAACTGTTTTTTGCAGCTGTGTACCGAAAAATGTGATAGTCTGTCAATAATCTCACGTATAGCAGCCGTACCAACTTTATAAGAATCATCTGTATATTTTTCAGCGAGTCCTCCTCCTTTTAAAAGATATTTAGTCTTATCAGGGAAAACAAAATAAACGGGACCTCCTGCCCGTATTCTAAATTCCATAAGACTATAAAGCATTTCTTCAGGTATATCAGATATAAATTTGCGCATCTTTTCTGGAAGATAGCTTAAAACTGTTTTAAAGCTTGTACTGCCAGTCATTTTAATCATCTCCTTTACCTAATATTATGCATTGAAAAGAAATGATAGAACAAAAAAAACAGCACACATAAAGTGTACTGTTTTTTAGGCTCATTCCTTAACACCGCCGAGTGCGACACCGGCAATGATAAACCTTGAAAGAGCTACATACGCAATTATTATCGGAATAATAGAAAGTGCGATAGCCAGATAAATCGTACCATAATCATTGAACTTATCAGATGATGAAAGTGAAGAAACCATCATAGGAAGTGTTTTCTTTTTCAAACTAACATTAATAAGTATCATATTAGGGTTATAGAAATTATTCCAGCTCGCGATGAAGGCGAATATAGCCTGAACTGCTATAGCGGGCTTCATCATAGGAATTGCAATAGATAAGAAAGTCCTGAACTCTCCGCTTCCGTCAATACGTGCAGCTTCAACGATATCCAGCGGGAATGAAGACTTCATGTATGACCTCATGAAGTATACTACCGCAGGAGCTGCAATTGCCGGGATTATAAGCGGCCAATAGGTATTTGTAAGTTTTACGTCTGTCATAAATTTTACAAATCCGGCTGATGTTACCTGCATAGGTACCATCATAACAAGGAGAATGACCGTATATGATATCTCCTTAAGTTTAAAATCATAAACATGTATTCCATAAGCAGTGAGTGCTGAAAAGAATACTGTCAGGAATGTAGAACAGCATGTGATAAACAGACTGTTCTTATAGCCGTGAAAGATATTGAACGCAAACTTGAAAACAGGCTCATGTAATACCTTGTCAAAATTTGACTTAAGATATGTACTCGGAACAAAGCTTAGTCCGTTGGAAATATCCGTATGCGAACGAGTAGCGTTGATAACCAGTACATATATCGGAAGCAAACATATTATAGTAAGGATAATGAACCACAGTAAAAGTATACCAGATTTTAATTTGATCTTTAATGCATAGCTGTCCTTAGCTTTACCATACAAAGATTTCATATTATTGCTCATACGCCGATACCTCCGAACTGTTTGCTTTCCTTCCTGAGCTCTTGTGCAGCCTTTTTACGCTGCTTTTTCTTAGCAATTTCGTCTTTATCGCGTGTAAGGTAGAAAGCAATAAGACCAAGGGCAAGAGTAATAAAGAACAGCAGCACTGAAGCAGAACCTGCATAACCCATTTTGTTTTCGTTAGCCTGTGCATGGAAGTACTGGAATATCATAACGGCAACTGTTTTTATGTTATCGTTAACTGTCTGGGTCTTTCTATAAAGATAAGGAATATCAAACATCTGAAGTCCTCCGATCATGGAAGTAATAAGAGTATATGCCATGATTGGAGTAAGTAGAGGAAGAGTGATCTTCCTGAAGACTTGTCCAGATGTAGCTCCGTCGATGCTTGCAGCTTCAAACAGTGACGGATTGATACCCTGAATACCTGACATAAGCATTATCATGGTATTACCAAACCACATCCATGTTTGTATGAACATTACTACTATACGTGACTGCCACAAACCGTCAACGAAAGGAAAAGTAGAATAAAGTCCCTGTCCAATAACGTCCTTCTTGACAAGTCCTAATTTATAAAGGATAAGATTCAGCGCACCTGGGTTTGTCTGTGACTGACCGCAGAGCTGAAGGAAAAGAACGGCTACTGAAGCAGCAGTAATGATATTGGGAAGATACATTACTACCTTGAAGAAGCCTTTTCCTGGTATTTTTAACTGTGCTTCCGTAAACCAAACAGCCAAGGATAAAGAAAGTGCAAGCTGAGGAATGAAGTTACCTCCCCAGAGGATAAACGTATTCTTAAGACAGGAGAAAAATGTCTTGTGAATAACCTGCTGTTTACGTGTATCGCCGCCGAAAAGAATATCCTGATAATTCTGGAACCCCACCCAGTCAGCAACTGTCTTTCCATTGCCGTGGAAGCTTACTATAAAGGTATTGATAAGCGGCCATAATTGGAAAAAGAAATAAACAAGAAAAAACGGTAAAATAAAAAGATAGCCATACTTAGCGTAGCTTACAGACTTTATGCGTCTATGCGCATTTGATGACATAAAACACACCCTCTCGAATTAGTAAAAACAAATATAGACCTACGGAATACCTAA
>NZ_JAGCFH010000109.1 GCF_017650195.1 Ruminococcus sp.
GGCTCAATGAGCGGACTTACAGCCGATACTATCGGCGGCTTCAATTCACTTATAGCAAAGCAAAAAAAAGAAGAAGGCGAGGCACTTGTTTCAACTGTATTCTTCAGCAACAGTTCCAAAGTGATACATGACAGGGTGAAGCTGGAAGACGTTCCCAAGCTTACAGACAGGGAATATGTTCCATCAGGCTGTACGGCGCTTCTTGACGCAGTGGGTGACGCGGTTCATCATATTGCCAATATCCATAAGTATGCCCGTGAGGAAGATGTTCCAGAAAAGACGCTGTTTGTAATTACAACGGACGGTATGGAAAATGCCAGCAGAAAGTTCAGCCACAAGGACGTGAAAAAGCTCATCGAAAGAGTGCAGGAGGAAAAGGGCTGGGAGTTCGTATTCCTCGGAGCTAATATCGATGCAGCTGAGACAGCAGGCTCTATCGGTATCAGCGCAGAGCATGCAGTTGACTATCACGCTGACTGCTGTGGTACAGAAGTCCTTTACGAAGCCGTAGGCTGTGCTGTAAGCAGTATAAGAGCTGAAAAAGGGCTCAACAAGGCATGGAAACGTTCTGTGGAAGCTGATAATAAACGCAGAAAAAAAGGTGTAGTTTGATGTAAATGATCATGCTCATATAGAAGTTTTCCAAGAACTAATATGAAAAAAACTATATAGTTGGGTATAACAATAAAACAGGAAGATACTTCATTTTGAGGTATCTTCCTGTTTTTTTGATTATTTTTTAAAACTCTATGGACAAATAGTAACGCACATGCTGTAATTGCATACATAATGTCAACATCCGATATCTATAGTTTCTGATGTGAGAGCTTTTCATTTATAATAAAAATATGTAAGAAACAAGTCTGGTATAATATTTATTCCAGATGAAGTAAATTCAGCAGTAAAATCCAGCTTATCCCATAGTAAGAGATAACGGCAACAAGATCATTTACCGTTGTAATGAGCGGTCCTGAAGCAACTGCCGGATCAACTTTGATCTTTTTAAAGAAAAGAGGTATTAAAGTGCCGACAGCACTTGAAATAAGCATTGCAATCATAAGTGAAACACCTATACAACCAGATACGGCAAATGAAAAAAATGTCTCTTTTCCTTTAACAAAAGAAATATATAATCCGATAAAGAAAAATGACAGAATTCCAAGCAGTAAACCGTTGAACAATCCGATTCTGACTTCCTTAATTACCAAATGCATTTTTTGCTTGAAAGACAGCTTCTCATCCGTCATAACACGAATTGTCACAGCAAGCGACTGAGTTCCAACATTACCTGCCATATCGAGTATAAGAGACTGGAACGCCATTATGAGAGTTAATTGTGCAACGACCTTTTCAAATACGCCTACGACAGTCGATACGCCAATTCCCAGAACAAGAAGTGCCAATAGCCAGGGGAGGCGTTTTTTCATACTCTGTATAAGCGTTTCATTTAAATCTTCTTCTGCTGTAAGACCAGCAAGTCTCGCATAATCCTCTCCCATTTCGTCATCAACGGCTTCAATGATATTCTG
This sequence comes from Ruminococcus sp., assembly GCF_017650195.1. Taxonomy (GTDB): domain Bacteria; phylum Bacillota; class Clostridia; order Oscillospirales; family Ruminococcaceae; genus Ruminococcus. The sequence continues at coordinate 1,530 of NZ_JAGCFH010000109.1, forward strand.
TGCCGTAATAACACCAAGCAGCTTATTGCTTTCGTCCAGAACGGGAATAATGCTTTCAGAATAATCCTTTAGTTTTTCAATACAATCAGAAGTCTGCTCATTTGCATATACATACGGGAAAGAAGTTGCAATAAGACTGGACAGCGGCTTTCCACTTCGTGCGGTAATAAGATCCTTCAGATCAATTGCACCATTATACTCCTCCTCATCATCGATAACAAAAAGCGTTGCAATATTGTCGTTTTCCGCAGCCTGACGTACAAGTTCGTTCATTGCTTCTTTGATAGTCATATTATCGTGGATTATAATGCAATTTGTTGTCATTCTGCTGCCGATTTCATCTTCGTCAAATGAGGCGATTAACTTGATTTCTTTCTGAACATCAATATCGACTGCATCAATTATCAGGCTTCTTTTTTCTTTTTCGATCGATCGAAGTATTTCCACAGCTGTATCTGTATCCAGTTTTGAAACAACAGCTGCCGCTTTACGGACATCCATTTCTTTAAGGTAAACGCCGGCGTCTTCCTCATCGAAGAACTCAAAGATCTCAGCAAGCATATCTGTGCTGCTGATACGATAAAACTTCTTCCGTTCATTTTCCGACAGCGTTGACAGAACATCAGCAATATCATTGGCATGGTAATCTTCAAGCCTGTACATAAGCGCTTTCGGAGCAGCATTGCTGCGAAGTATTTCTATGATTTCAGCAGTGTAATTCGGTTTGACCGCTGCTTCTGCTGAATGTAAAATTTCCTTGTTATCCATTATTCTCTCCTCCTGATATAAAATAAGCAGAAGGGACAAATGGGCATAAAAAAACCGTATATGAGCTGAGCAGGTCACATACGGGAAACAACTATCATGCTTTCAAGCGCAGCACAATCAAGCGGAAACTTACAACAGTTCCACTGCGTCTGAATTGATAATGTTTTCGCCCGCCAGCCCCGCAACTGTCACTGTTAGCCACTTGATTCACCTCCATGTTTCTTGGTATATTACTATTTTAACACAAACCAAAGCTGATGTCAACATACGACAAATGAATAATGCAGCACATAATAGGCTGTATTATATTTTCATCATGAAAAGAAAGATTAATTGATCCTTGAGAAATATTGCGTCGGTATGGTATAATAGTGTGAAATTTAAAACGGCATA
>NZ_JAGCFH010000110.1 GCF_017650195.1 Ruminococcus sp.
CAAAAATAATATGACGATAGAAGTAAATGAAAGGGGAATGCTCTTTAAAGGCGACGATCTGAATGGTCTTATGATAGCACCGTATTATTATGTACTTGACGATAATGGCAGTGTTGCTGAAATGCAAGTTAATTTTTTAGATGATTACCATTATATAGAGCTACTCGCGGCTAATAATGTTCTTCTCAGTATAGATGAAGAGAAAAACTTCGTATATTATATCGACGATAACGGCGATGATGTATATGATACCCGTGTACAGAAGGGCGATATAAACTGCGACGGTTATATTGACGCCGTTGACGCTTCAAAGGTATTGTCTGCTTATGCAAAGCTTTCTACACTGGTTAACAGCCCTGTTGATTACTCTCTCGGAGACATCAACGATGACGGCTTTGTTGACGCTGTTGACGCTTCTGTTATCCTTGCGAAGTATGCAGAGCTCTCAACCACCTGATGTACAGCTGAAAGGAGGCATTTCAGATGAAAAGGTTCTTTTCCGTTTTTATTGCACTTGTTATACTGTCATCTTTTCAGACAGTTTCTTTCGGCGCAAAGCAGGACTATCCTGAGCTCTACGAGCTTGCATACTCCCTCGGCGCGGATAAGGACTACCTTGCTGTAACAAACTATCTGCGCGACGAGGAACATCCTGTAAATCCTAACTGCTATTATGAATATCTGTATAAATGCAATCTGCTTGAAGCCATATATTATCCGAACAGGATGTTTAATGACATTGTCTCAACAGGTTCATGTGTAGGCATATCCATTCTTGAAGTGCTTTCACATAACGGCGTTATCAAGCCCTCTGACATACAGGAGGGAGCAGCCTCGCTCAGCGAAATAGACTATAACGAAACATCGGACAGATATATCACGGATTATCAGATGATACAGGGATATACAGAGTTTGACAGTTACGAACAGTATCTCAACCTTAACACGACCTACAAAGAAAAAATAGAAAGCCTCTTAGATACAGCTGAAAAATGCATGGCGTATAACAGGTATTTCCTGATAGTCATACGTAAGAACTTTTTTGCACACGCTGTATGCGGAATTGGTATCACTGACGGCAGCTGGACTTTTAACGACAAGAGCTATGATAAATGTATCCTTACACTTGATTCAAATGCTTATGCTGAGAGCTCCGGATGTTTTTCAGATGAAAACTGTATTTACATAAATTCAGAAACAAAGGAAAGTTATATACCAGCCTACATAAATAAAGACGGTGCAGGACAAAACCTGAATTATACTGCTATTGACAATGATGAACTGCTGAACTATAAAGGAACGATAAATCCCTCTGAATCGCCTAATGTTGATGTATCGGAAATAAAGCATTGTATATTCACTAAAAATAAAGGAATAAATGTATATCCAGTCCTAAAAGACGGTACCCTTGCTGCTATTCCTTCTGATGGAGTAAGAGATATGGCAGGATATCACAGCTTTTTTAAAGCAGATTCTGTTCACGCCGAAGTAAGAAAACTTAAATTATTAAGTGCCGATCTGAGGTATATTAATTCAGATCGATGGATAGATATAGATTTTTTAAATAATGAGATGATAGAAGAGGATAGTGAACCATATCAGTATGACTGCGATATTGATTTCAGTGATGATAAGGTATTCATAAAAAATAACAATTCCGAACAGCTTATGGCTGGCTTTCAGTTGCGAATGAACAAAGGAACATTTAGCTTTGAACCTAATTACTGGTGGTTCACAACTGTAAATGTGGACGATGACCTGACGGTAGAAGTTCGCGATGAAGGTATGCTGTTTAAAAGCAGCGGCAGTATTGATGTAACGGTTGCGCCATATTATTACACACTCGATGAGGAAGGTAAGTTCCTGAGCGTGAACATGAGCGTTGATCCCGATAACAAGGCTCAGTATCTATGCTCTAATAATGATGTGCTCGTAAAAATAGATAGTGACCGAAATATCCTATACTATATCGACGATAATAACGATGATATTTACGATACGCTTGTAAAAACGGGAGATATAAACTGCGACGGACTAATCGACGCAGTTGACGCATCAAAGGTACTGGCGATATATGCGGAACTCTCAACTGAAGCTATCAAGCCTATCAAATATACGCTTGGCAATATGAATGGCGACGGATTTGTTGACGCCGTTGACGCATCACAAATACTTTCAGAATATGCAAGACTTTCTACAAAAATATAAACTATGCTTTGCAGTATGATTTTGCATATATATTGCGGGCAATTGTACAGTGAGATATGCTGAGATTTGATTTTATCGTTAAAACATATTAATGTCTATAACAAATTATAATTTTAATGTAAAATTCTTGATTTTTCGGTAAATATTTAGTATTATTAAAATGATAAAGTGTACGTGATTAAGGTGCGAAAAAGAAATGAGATAAATACAGAAAGGGAATCGGGCATCAATATATAAAGACAGGAGTGTATTTTTATGAAAAAGAGAATACTGTCATTAATTATGACAGCGGTACTGACGGCATCATTTATGGTCAGCCCTTGTACTCATGCATTTAATATTGATAGAGAATGCGGTGAGGTAGTTGTTACCATTATTGATGAAGAGACC
>NZ_JAGCFH010000001.1 GCF_017650195.1 Ruminococcus sp.
ATCTTGAGTATTTTGATACTGTAGTATTCATACTTGTTATAGCTTTATTTGTACAGCTTGTCGAGAATTTCCTGAAGAAATGTGTTCCATCACTGTATAAGTCTCTCGGCGTATACCTTCCGCTTATAACTACTAACTGTGCTGTACTTGGCGTAACAGTCCTTAACATAGACAACGGTTTTACTTTTGTAAATTCCATAATCAATGCTTTGGGCGGCGGACTCGGTTTTATGCTCTCTCTGATAATTTTTTCAGGCGTGCGAAAAAAACTTGAATACGCTGATATCCCTGAAACGTTCAAAGGCGTTCCTGCAACACTTATAGCTGCGTCTATTGTTTCTGTGAGCTTTATGGGATTCGCAGGACTGTTCAGTTAAAGGGGAGGTGCACGTATGACAACATATCTCATTCCAGCACTTATTCTTGGCGGATGCGGTGTTCTTGCAGGTGTGCTCCTGACAGTCGCTTCTAAAGTATTTTATGTAAAAGTAGATGAGAGGATAGAAAAGATCAGTGAATCGCTTCCTCAGGCTAACTGTGGAGCCTGCGGATTTGCAGGCTGTGCTGATTATGCAGCTGCAATTATACAGAAGGGGGCTCCTACGAATCTATGCCGTCCAGGCGGAACGGATGCAGCTGGTAAGATAGCTGCTATACTCGGAACAGCAGCTGCTGAGGTAGTACAAATGACAGCTGTAGTTCATTGCAACGGAGACTGTGAAGCTACTAGTAAGGCTTTTCACTTTGACGGATTACAGTCGTGTAAAGCTGTAAAGCGATTTTACGGCGGAAACGGTATGTGTAAATATGGTTGTATGGGTCTTGGTGATTGTGTTAGTGCATGTGAGCATGACGCTATCAGGATTGTCAACGGTGTTGCAAAGGTGGTCCCTTCTTTATGCGGAGCATGCGGTCAGTGCGCAGCTGTATGTCCTAATGAACTTATCGCTATTAAACCTGTTGCCAAGCGTATGGACGTTATGTGTTCTTCAGGAGACAACGGAAAGGCGACAAAACTAGTATGTAAAAATGGATGTATCGGCTGTAAGATATGCGAGAAGAAATGTCCAAACGAAGCGATAATAGTAAATAATTTTCATGCTTCGATTAATTACAGCTTATGTACTAATTGTGGTATTTGTATGGACGCCTGTCCTTCAAAGGTTATCCACAAGTGCGGTGAATAAAAGCAGAAGCTCCACAGATGTAGTTTACTGTGGAGCTTTTTATGTCACTATATCATTATTTGGGCATAAATAATACAGTTTAACATTTATATTCCGAGATCAGGAAGTGAAACGATATTATCAGCTTCGCCGCCTATCATATTTGCAAAATGCTCGGAAGCAAGCTGGTCATGCAGGTTAGTTCCTATACTTTGACCGGAAACGTTACGCTTTTCGCCTGTTTTTGAATTGGCAGAGTATGTAAATGATACTTCTCCGTTTCGCAAATTGACATTGATCTGGTATCGGTACCACGAACGGTTGGATTTGCATATCAGACCACGGCATTCACTTTTACTATATTTATATTCGTGTACTTCGCCTTTAAATGGACCTGCCGATCTGATATATCCGTTTTGCTCAAGTATTTTGGCTATGGAATAATTACTTACGCGGACTTCCTTCTTATCAACATACACATATCCATGGTCGTCGGCTGTATATGTAGAGCCGTCAGGATTTGTTCCAGAGCCCCATGGATTTGTGGTAAATGATTCGATTTTATCAGCGTCAAGAGCACATTCCATTTGAATTGCTTCGCATATAACCTTAGCAGCAGAAACATCAGCCCTGTTTCTTGACAGCTCTATGTAATCAAAAACATTTGGAACAATAAGGGCAGACAAAACACCGATAATTGCTATTACAATAATTACTTCAATAAGTGTAAAGCCCTTTAACTCAGTTTTGGGATTATGATTATCAAAGTTTTCACTCATGTCATTCCCTCCAAACATTTTTATACTATTGTAATTATATTATATCACCGAATGTATAAAATGTCAAGATAAAATCTATTTTATTCAAACAAATATAACATTTTGTATACTTGCCGTATATAAAAGACATAAGATTATTATTTGTTTTAAAAGCATAACGATATAAATACGTTTTTTAAATACAGATATAGTTCAAAATATTACTTTGATAACTTTTTTATTTAGTCAAGAAGGAAAAAAGCATAAAGACCCCCCTTAAAGTTTTCACACTTTTGTTTTTCGCGTGTCTACTCTAAGGGGGATATTAGTTCTTTATGTCTGTTCTTGATCTGTTTATTTTCCGCTTTCGCCATAATTGGAAAGAACTCTTGCAGAAGGATCGTTAACATTGCAGCCTTCCCATTCTTTGTTGGGCATCCAGAAATCAATGATCATTTCACTGTTTCCTGGATAGTATTTCTCGAAGATTTCACGATAAAGAAGAGATTCCTTAGTAAAAGGTTTTGCATGAGTATAATTGGTGCATCTAAGCTCGTATTCTTCATCGGAATAATAATTATTTGCGTATTCTTTCAAATAGTCAACCATTGAATGACCTACAGCGTCGGAGAATGCGGCTTTTTCACGGAAAAGGATATCATGTGGCAGATAGTCTCCCTCAAATGCATGACGGAGAAGATATTTGCCCTTGTTGTACTTGTTAAGCTTCATTTCCGGATCAATCGCCATAACGTATTTAACAAAATCAAGATCACCGAATGGAACTCTTGCTTCAAGAGAATTTACGGAAATGCAGCGATCTGCACGAAGTACATCATAAGTATGGAGCTCATGAACTCGCTTGACTGATTCCTTCTGAAAAGCTTCCGCAGATGGGGCAAAGTCCGTATATTTATAACCAAATAATTCATCCGATATCTCGCCAGTGAGAAGAACTCTGATATCAGTCTGCTCATGAATGGCCTTGCACAGCAAATACATACCCATACTTGCACGGATAGTTGTTATATCATAAGTTCCGAGGAGATGTATAACCTCGTCAAGAGCATTGAGAACATCGTCCTTAGTAATGATAACTTCAGTGTGGTCACTTCCGATATAATCAGCGACCTGTTTAGCGTATTTAAGGTCAATAGCGTCTGTATTCATGCCTATTGCGAAGGTTCGTATAGGCTTGTCGCTCTTTCTCTGAGCAATTGAGCATACAAGTGATGAGTCAAGACCTCCTGATAGCAGAAATCCTACCTTAGCATCAGCAGCAAGACGTTTTTCAACTCCGGCAACAAGCTTATCATGGATATTCTTGCATACAGTGTCTATATCGTCGTATATTACCTTATCCACAGATGTTATATCACAATAGCAGTGGAATTTGCCATCCTTATAATAATGACCTGGCGGAAACGGCATTATCTTTTTGCAAAGCTTTACGAGGTTTTTTGCTTCGCTAGCAAAAATAACGGAACCGTCGGCGGCTTTACCATAGTATAAAGGTCGTATTCCTATCGGATCACGTGCTGCAATAAACTGATGAAGCTTGCAATCGTATATTACACAGGCATATTCAGCGTCAAGCTTTTCAAACATTTCTGTACCATACTCTTTGTACATAGGAAGGAGTATCTCACAATCACTGTCGCTTTTGAAGCTGTAGCCTTTAGCTGTCAGCTCGTCACGCAGTTTTTTGAAGCCGTATATCTCTCCGTTGCAGACGATATAGTTACCTTCAAGCTCAAAGGGCTGCATTCCCTCAGGGGTTAGTCCCATTATTGAAAGTCGCTGAAAGCCTAGTACTCCGTCTGCGACTTCGATTATTCTTTGATCGTCAGGTCCGCGGGATATCGTTGCTTCAAGTCCCGATGAGACCAGTTCTGTACTGCCGCTTTTGCCGCAGTATGCCATTATCGTACACATTTTCTATTCCTCCGAATAATTGGTGTTTATTTCAGCCATGCAGCGCCATTGATGCATGACCTTAAGATAATTAATGGTTTAGGAGCTGTCCATTTATAAAATAAACTTTCCATAAGAATACCATTTAGAATAAATCAACTACAAAATCATTTATGTATTTTTTCATCAAATTTATTCTTGAAGCCAGCTCCTGAGGTATCTACAGGATATTTGCCGGTAAAGCAGCCTTTGCAGCAGCCAAATTTATTGCTGACGAGCTCTCCGAGACAGTCAACTGGTAAATATGCAAGACTGTCAGCTCCTATATATTTAGCAATTTCTTCTGTAGATCTGCATTTTCCCGCGATTAGGTTTTCTTCTGAATCTATATCGGTTCCGAAATAGCAGGAGTGTAAGAATGGTGGAGAGGAAATACGGACGTGGACTTCCTTGGCACCTGCTTCACGGAGAAGTCTTACTATCCTTGCACTTGTGGTTCCGCGGACGATAGAATCATCTATCATTATTACACGTTTTCCAGCAACGGTCTCTCGTACAGCGTTCAGTTTAATTTTTACGGCATTTTCACGTTGATGCTGTTCCGGCTGTATAAAGCTTCTACCGATGTATTTATTCTTTATAAAGCCTATACCGTAAGGTATACCGCTTTCATTGGCATAACCAAGAGCAGCGTCAAGTCCGGAATCAGGAACGCCTATAACAATATCTGCGTCAACGGAGCTATTCTGTGCAAGAAGCTTTCCTGCGCACAGCCTTGCATGATGCACGGATACTCCGTCTATCACTGAATCTGGCCGGGCAAAATAAATGTATTCAAAAATGCATGAGTTTTGTTCCTTACGGCAGTTTGTTCTGATAGAATTCAGTCCTTCCTGACCGATAGCTACTATTTCTCCCGGCTCAATATCGCGTATGAATTCAGCACCCAGAGTTTCAAGAGCACATGATTCAGAAGCAACGATATATGCTTCGTCATGGGTTTTACCTATGCACAGGGGACGGAAGCCGTTGGGATCGCGAAATGCGATCAGTTTTGTAGCAGTCATAAGTACGCAGGAATATGCGCCCCTTAATTTAGGCATCGCCCGTTCTATCGCTTCTTCGGTTGAGCTTGTATTAAGTCTTTCACGTACTATTTCGTATGCGATTGCTTCGGTATCGGAAGTCCCGTGAAATATCGCTCCAGACATTTCAAATGATCGTCTTAGCTCAGAAGCGTTTACAAGGTTGCCGTTATGGGCGAGAGCCATATTTCCTTTGATATGTCTTATGACCAGCGGCTGTATGTTATTATGATTATGCCCTCCTGTGGTTGAATAGCGGACATGACCAACAGCAATATTGCCACAGCCAAGTTTGTCAAGCTCATCTTTGGTAAATACCTCGGATACAAGACCGTCGGCGCGTTTGTGTCTGAATATGCCGTCGTCACAGACGGTTATACCGCAGCTCTCCTGTCCGCGGTGCTGAAGTGCGTAAAGTCCGAAATATACCGAAGCGGCTACATTTGTTGTTTCGTTTTCGTAAATACCGAAAACACCGCATTCCTCGTGGATGCTGTCAAACATTTTTACACCTCTGTTACAAATATTGTTCGCTGAGCTTATCTATTATTGCAAGAGCTGCAAGGCTCTTCTTCTTACGCTTGTTCATAGCGTACTGTTCGAGATAAGAGTGAGCTTCCTCCTCGGTCATGCCTTTATACTGCATAAGCATGAATTTTGCTTTGTCTACAGCTTGTATCTCGGCTATTTTTTCTTCAAGCCGCAGATTTTCACGGTATAGCTTCAATGAACGGTTAACAGCTATATCTATGGTTTTGACAAGCTGATACAGAAGAGTTCGGCTGAAAGGTTTTCCGATGACGATTATACCGTTTTTTTCGGCATTGTCGTTGATCTTTTCAGCGTGTTCGTCTTTAATCATGAATATACAGTTTGCTGCAGTTTTTTCTATAATATACTCTGCAAGCTCAAATCCCGATTCGTCCATTAACGGAGAATTGATTATAGTCAGTTCAACAGAAGGCTCGACATCGAGATAGGTTTTTGCCTGGTAAGCAGATTCAACAAGCTTGGGAGTACATCTGAACGAATCGCGGAGAAAGTTTATAAGAGCTTCAGAGGCGTTTTTATTACTTGATATTACAAGAACCTTTTCCAAAGCTTACCTCCGTCAGAGACTGTAAAAATACTTTTTTTCTTCAAATGCATCCTTGTCATAAGCGCTTGAATACTCATGCCATTCATCACGACTGCGTTTGACAAGGACTTCAAGAACATTTGCAGGTATATACTTTTTTATGAATTCAGATTTTTCAGCCCGATTTGCTGCTTCATCAATTGATACAGGAAGATGTTCAGTCGGACTGTTTTCAGCTGGAAGCTTCATTTTACAGTTTATTCCGTCAAGTGATGCATAGATCATAAGACCAAATACAAAATATGGGTCGCATACACAATCTGCGGCTCTGAGCTCAACAGGAGTATTGTCAACATCAGGATTCATGCGAATAAGCTGCGAACCCTCATCCTTTGCCCATATTATCTCACGGGGAGCAGAAAATTCTCCAAGTCTTGCGTAAGAATTAACTGTTGAGTTTGTGAACAGCGTAAAATCACTTATATGCTTCATAATGCCAGCGGCTGCGTTCTTCAGTGCTTCATTTCCTTCGGCTTTATTTTCCTCCATTAGATCGTTATCAGGGAAGATATTAAAGCTTATATGCATACCGTTTCCACAGTCGTTGCGCAAGGGTTTCGGCATGAAACTTGCATGCACTCCGTGTGTGATAGCGACTGATTTTACAGCAGATTTAAAGCTGAGAAAAGTATCAGCAGCCTTAAGCGCTGAGGAAGCGTTGAAGTCTATCTCGTGCTGACCGCACCCACTCTCATGACGTGATGAAACAGGATGTATACCCATTTGTTCAAGTGTAAGGCATACATCACGGCGTATATTTTCTCCCTTGTCATCTGGAGCAACATCACAGTAGCCTGCATAATCATGAGGAGTTTTTGTAGGAAGACCGTTTTCATCGTTTACAAAGAGTGTAAATTCGCATGAGGTACCGAAACGAAAACAGTATCCTGCTGAAACGGCAGCCTTCATGGCTGTTTTTAAGAAATATCTGCCGTCACCTTCAAAAGGAGTACCGTCAGCATAACGGATAAAGCAGAACATTCTGATAACTCTACCTTGCTGAGGACGCCATGGCAATACTGTCATGGTGTTTACATCTGGAAATAGGAAGAGATCTTTTCCTGAAGCTGCTTCAAAACCTGTGATCTTTTTGGCTGTTATCCTGACACCGCGTTCAAAAGTTACTGCAAGCTCTGATGAAAGAATAGATATGTTTTTTAGTTTGCCGTGGAGATCGCAGAATGTCAGTTTTAC
>NZ_JAGCFH010000111.1 GCF_017650195.1 Ruminococcus sp.
AGTTCCTTCGTCAGCAACAAGGTGCTTGACAGCCTCGGGCTCAACGCTTTCCGGCAAAGCTAAGCCTGAGTCAGAGTATTTGATATTGTTCCTTACAAGACCCTTGAGGTGAAGAGTAGCTGTCTCTTCGTCAAAATAAGATAAGTCCTCGCCCTGAGGCGCAGCTGTAACAAGTACCGCGGTGTTTGTCTGATCACTGACAGATTCTGCAATATCCGTGCTGACTGATGTTATTGCTTTTGAATCAGTATCACTGGCGCTTACCTGCTCAGCTGCTTTTGCAAAAAGTGTATTTTTGCATTGTAATGAGCTTCCTGCATTAACGGCTGCAATCGAGATAGAGAGGGTTAATGCAGTCGCTTTTTTCCATCCTTTATTCATTAATGGATCCTCCTTTAAAATTAACATATAGTTTATAACGCTTCTGATTCAGCACGCAGTATTATTATAGCATAATGTTCCGGTTAGATATATAACATCACAAAAAATTTTCAAATAGTTCATATTTCGAAAGAAATGATGTGGAAATTCCAGAAATCAAGCGCTTTTGATAATGTTAAATATCTGATAATATATCTGCATTACTTTGCGTTAGTTTTATAAATAGGCGTGAAATAATATTTGCTTAATAGTACTTGTTTTCTTAATTACAAAGCCGTTGACTATTTGAACTAAAAAACACAGAATATGTTAACTATTCTCTTTACTTTTTGTGAGCTGTATGATATAATGTTAGGGAAGACATTTATTCATTGATCATGTACCGGAAGCTTCGCTACAGGAGCTGATTCGATATTAATTCTTATGACGAAGGGAGTAATGAAAAATGAAAAAGATTGCAAAGATAATCTCAGGAGCAATGAGTCTTGTACTGACTGTATGCACGGTCGGCAATACTGCGCCGCTGCCGCTTTATGAGCAGCCATTAGCTGTTGCTTCGGAGTTGTATTACGGAGATACCGAATATGAAGTGGAATTAAAGGACGTATATATTACAGGGTTGCGTGAAGATAGATACAACAAGAAAATAACTATGATCCTCAAAAACAATGATGTTTATGACTATTACAATACCATAAGTGTGTCCCTTTTATCTCCGGAGGCAGTGGGCATTGATATGGATGATGACGATCTAAAATTGGTTACTGACTGGAAAAACAGCTGCAAACTCTATGATCAGCTGGACACAGGAACTGTAGTTACGCTTAAAATAGTAGGGTACGACAAGGAAGATGCTGAAAGCCTCAGGGAAGCTCTCGAAAATAACAGAAGCTCTTACAATAGCTCTTTCGGTATGAATTACATATCTTCTGTCAGGTCACTCAGTATTCATTACTACGGCGATATAAACGATGACGGAGTTGTGGACAGCTTTGACGTTATTTCATACAGAAAGCAGCTTGCCGGAACTTCAGGTGCAAAGCTCACTGAGGCACAGTTTCTTAACGCTGATATCAATTACAATAATGTTATAGATGAGGAAGACCTGCAGCAGGTCCAGGACTATCTGCTGGGAAAGACCAAGGAATTCAACGGCGTGTCCGAGATTGGAAGTATCCGTCTTGACAATAAGGTCGATATCCAGTCGGCAGAGGGAACAGCTACAGATGAAAAGTTTGCAGCAGCTGAGATGAAGCTTGGCATTGATCTCCTGAAGCAGTGCTTTGATCCCACTAAGGAGGGTGAGGAAAATCTCCTTATCTCTCCGCTCTCCATATCAACTGCTCTTGCCATGACAGCAAACGGAGCTGACGGCAAAACAAGGGCTGAAATGGAAAAGCTCCTCGGCAGCGGACTTACACTTGAAGAGCTGAACGAGTATATGGCTTACTATATAAGCAAGCTTCCCGATGAAAAGAAGACAAAGGTATATCTTGCAGATTCAATCTGGTTCAAGGATAAGGATACATTCAAGGTATATGACGATTTCCTTGAAACCAACAAGAAGTTCTACGGCGCTCAGATCTATAAGGCTCCCTTTGATGATACTACAGTCAGCGACGTGAACAGCTGGGTAAATCAGAACACAAAGGGCATGATACCCAGTCTGCTGAAAAAGGGCTCTCTTACTCCAGACGAGGAGAAGGAAATACTTATGATGCTCATCAATACCGTTTATTTTGAGTCTGAATGGAAGAATCCTTATGAGAACTCCTACGACGGCAAGTTCACGGACCTCAACGGAAAAGAGCATAATATAAAGAGGATGAACAGCGCAGAAAGGGAGTATTACGACCTCGGCGATGCGGACGCCTTCAAGAAGCCTTATCTCAACGGAGAATACAGTTTCGTGGGTATTCTGCCGAAGGAGAAGAATATCGTTGATTACGTAAAGGATCTTGACGCTGAAAAGCTTCTGGAGGGACTTAAGGAGTACGAGGATCCCGACACTATCGACCTGTATGTTATGATCCCAAAGTTTAAGTATGATTATAGTCAGTCACTTAAAAAAGTTCTTGCAGCTATAGGTATGCCTTCAGCCTTTGATAAGGAATTGGCTGATTTCTCAAAGATAAACGACACAACATTTGCTGGTGCTCCCAATCTCTATATTGATGATGTGCTCCACAAGACCAGAATTGAGGTAACGGAAAAGGGAACAAAGGCTGCAGCTGTAACGGCTGTTATGATGGCACAGGCTTCAGGTATAATGCCCCAAAAGAAAAAGGTAGAGATTTATCTTGACAGACCTTTTGTGTACATGATAGTGGACAAGAACAATGTACCGCTGTTTATAGGTGCGGCTACAAAGCTTGAAGAGAATTGAGCGCATAAATAGTTCAGAGAATATCTATGGATACTAAAGCGGTAAATAAAATATTATCTGATATTTAATACTACAGAAAAAGCATAAGAAAGTGATAGTGATGTAATGATACTTTCTTATGCTTTTTGTTTGCGGAATGATGTTGATTTTGATTTAGAAAGACAGAGTAAGTTAATATAAATAAGCTATATACATCGTTTTAATATTGAAGTTGAATTGTATTTTTTACTGAATAAAAAGGCTGTTATTCGGCTAATAGGTATAAAATTGTTTCTAAATTATGAATTTATGGTGGTTGATATTGTCAAAAGCCCATATATGATATATAATAGGTGTATATACTTGAGATCATCGGCAAAAAAGTGTATGATGTATTAATAGAGGGGGGATTCTATGAGGCATATAATGTGCATAACAGTATATCCGAGACACGGACCGGATTACTGATTAGACTGATGAAAACAGTATAACGTTTTTATTTCTATTTAAGTCGGTATATAAATTATATTGACTATTTTTTTGGTGATTGTGTATGGTAAATCTTAGGAAAAAACAAATTTTGGGTTTAAAAGAGGTTTTGGAAGATGAAGTTAGGGATTATGCAGCCATATTTTTATCCTTATATAGGATACTGGCAACTTATGAATTTAGTGGACGAGTATGTTATTGCAGATGATGTACAGTACATAAAAAATGGTTTTATCAACCGCAATAAGATTCTCATAAATGGGGAGGGCCAGTATTTCAGGATACCGGTTCACAAACCGTCGCAGAACAAGTTGATTTGTGAGCATGAGACGTCCTTCGACGAAGCTGAGATTGAGAAAATGCTCAGCACATTGAAGAGCGCATATGCAAAGGCTCCAAATTATGAAAAGGTAGCCGCTCATGTCAGGGAGGTGCTGGAGTTCGGTCTGACCGAAAATGGAAAAAGTCTATCGCTTTTTCTTGAAAATGCAATAAAGCTTACTGCAAGAGAGCTAGGCATAACCACTCCCATAAAGCTCAAGTCAAGGGATATTAAACTTGATGGCGAGTACAAGAGAGAGCATTATGTAGCAGCTATATGCAAGGCAAGAGAAGCAACGGAGTACTATAATGCAATAGGAGGTACAAAGTTGTATTATCAGAGCTTTTTCAGAGAGAATGGTCTCGTTTTGAAGTTCGTACATACTAATGACGTGACATATCAGCAGTTCGGAAGTCAGTTCGTTCCCAATCTTTCTGTACTTGATATGATGATGTTCTGCTCTCCGGAACAGATTGCTGAGTTCCTGAATGCGTGTCATCTTGAAGACGGCTACGAGTCGGAGGAGGAAATGCTCTCAAAACAGGGTGCTGAGCTTTCAGCAAACCTAGTAGCTTGCCATCAAGGATAATAAAAGGCTGACGGATATTTTTTAGACAAATAAGCGATGAAAGCAGGCTGATTATGATAGACCTTACGCACCTTGAAAAATACAAGGAAAATAATCGTATAGAAGCGAAAAAGGCTATTGGCGGTCTGCCGCAGAGCCTGTGGGAGACTTATTCCGCTTTTGCAAATACTCTTGGAGGTATAATACTTCTTGGAGTTGAGGAGTATAGTGACAAGACACTTCATGCTGTGGATCTTCCTGATCCCGAGTGGCTTGTTAAGGACTTCTGGGACATAATAAACGATAAACGGAAAGTCAGCAGGAATATCCTTACAGACGACGATGTAAGCATCAGACAGATTAACGGAAAGCATATTATAGTTATAACTGTACCAAAGCTGAAAAAGGGTGAGGAACCCATATATATCGGCGGAAGCGTATATACGGGCACGTATATGCGCAGCGGTGACGGCGACTACAAATGCTCCGTTGAGGAGGTTGCTGCTAAGCTTAAGGATATCAGCCGTTAGCTGCAGCTTGTATTGGCTGTGATTATCTGTCGTATTGTGACAAATCAAAAATAGGGACGCTGTTCACAACGCCCCGTATAAACGAAAACAGGGACTGCTTTGATTGAAGTCCCTGTTTTTTTATAATTGATTATGGATTTATTAAGCCATGCCAGCTGTGATGATAGCCATTTTGTAGACCTCATCAGCGTTGCAGCCTCTTGAAAGGTCGTTGATAGGAGCGTTAAGACCCTGAAGGATTGGACCGTAAGCCTCGTATCCGCCAAGTCTCTGAGCAATCTTGTAGCCGATGTTTCCAGCCTCGATGAGGGGGAAGATGAAGGTATTAGCCTGTCCAGCAACCTTTGAGTCGGGGCACTTTGTCTTAGCAACTTCTGCTGATACAGCTGCGTCAAACTGGAATTCACCGTCGATAACCAGATTCGGGTCGATATTTCTTGCTTCGATAACAGCATCGTGGCTGAGCTGAACAGTGCCGCCCTTACCTGAACCGTAGGTTGAGAAGCTGAGTACAGCAACCTTAGGATCAATACCGAAGAAATCAGCTGTCTTTGCAGTCTCTACAGCGACCTCGGCAAGCTTTCTTGCACCAGTGAGTACTACATTGCCTTCCTTATCTACAGTATCCTCATAGCTGAGGTTGATAGCGCAGTCGCCCATGGCGATCTTTTCTTCCTTGCCATCCTTCTCACGGAAAAGTATGAATGAAGAGCTTACAAGGTTTGAACCCTTCTTTGTTTTGATGATCTGGAGAGCAGGTCTTACTGTGTCAGCAGTTGAGTATGTAGCGCCGCCGAGAAGAGCGTCAGCCTTTCCTGCCTTAACGAGCATAGTGCCGAAGTAATTGGACTTAGAGAGAGCTGCGCGGCACTCATCTTCGGTCATCTTGCCCTTTCTGAGCTCGAACATCTGAGCTACAAGAGCGTCCATTTCTGGATAGGTTGCAGGATCAACTATCTCTGCACCGTCAATATTGAAGCCGCCATTCTTTGCAGCAGCTTTGACCTCGTCTACGTTTCCGCAGAGGATAACGCCCATGAGGTTTTCCTTGATAAGTCTGTCAGCTGCAGAGAGGATACGAGGATCGCTGCCCTCAGTGAAGACGATAGTTTTCTTGCTGGATTTAAGATTTGCTATAAGCTTGTCAAACATTCCCATTTTGAGAGACCTCCATTGGATTTAAATTTTACTTTACCATTATATCACAGTTACTTTCCAAAGTCAAATAGTTATTAGTGATTAGTTTATAAGCAGTTGCTGTGTATATTCATTGTTTTTATAGTCTATAAATCAGACGCCATATTTAATTTTTATTCTCTGTAGCTTTTCACCGAAGGGCTTTGCAAGGAGAAAAAGGAACAACACATTTGACACTGTATAGGATATCGTGTATGGAACAGCTGAGACAAGAGCCGCAAGATAGAGCTTTATATCAAACCCCTGATTATACCAGAGGACAGTCCATATATCCATTATAAATGAGTAGGCAATTCCTGATGCAGCTCCATAAAGAAGGAGAAGTATCTGGCTTTTCAGCAGAGGCTTTGAGAGTACCCCTGCGAAAAGTCCGATAAGTCCCCATGACATCATCTGAAATGCAGTCCACGGTCCCTGTCCGAAGTAGAAATTGGATAACACAGCAGAAAGAGCTCCCACAAGGAAGCCAGCTTCTCCGCCAAGATACAGGGCAGTGATTATAGTTAGAGCAGCAATAGGTTTCAGGAATGGTATGAATCTGCCTGTAAAGCAGAGAGCTGTCATAACTGCGACTATTACCATTCTTCTCGTTCCTGTGGACTTCCTCTCAAAGCCTGCCGCAAAGAGTAGGAGTGCGAATACCGCAACTGCAAGGGAGATAATTATGTGTTTCTTTTCGTCGAACACAAGGGCTCCAATAATTGTAACTGCCGGTATCAGCACAAAAGGGACAGCTATCCTTATGGTATTACGGAGCTGTTTGTTTTTGATAAGGAGCATGGCCTACTCCTTTCTGCCGTTGAGGCGACAAAGTTGCTCTGCGTCCTCAAGTGTAATGGCATTATCGTAATAGCCTCTTGTCATACGGCTGACTGCTGTTGTGTAGAAGCTGCTTTGTGTGAAGAAATCTGTCGGTGTACCTGTGGAAACTATCCTTCCTCCGAAGAACATAGCACACCTGTCGGAACAAGTTGCGGCGAACTCAACGTCATGGGTCACTGTAACTATAGTCACGCCTTTTGCTTTTAGACCATGAAGCACACTGATTATATCCTGCTTGGCAGCCGCATCAAGTCCCTTCGTTGGCTCGTCGAGAAGCAGGAGCTTCGGCTTGGCTGCGAGTACTTTTGCAAGTGCAGCAAGTTGCTGCTCTCCGCCTGAAAGGTCGTAGGGATGCTTACTTAGGATATGAGAGATATCGTAAGGGAGCTCTGAAAGGTCTGCTCCGCATTCATCAAGCTCATCGCGAACTGTGCTTTTCAAGAATACAGTCTGTACGTCTTGCGGTAGCATAGCAAGGCACTCTCTGTAGAGGGAGCGGTTCTTATAGTCACGGAGCTTTTTCTCGAATACCCTAATATTTCCGCTGTATGGCTTTATAATTTCTGCCGCTGCAGAAAGTGCAGTAGTCTTGCCTGAGCCGTTGCCTCCAAGTATGCAGAAGATCTCTCCCACGTATACTTTAAGACTGAGACCGGAAAGTATATCTCTGCCGTTTCTTTCATAGCGGAGGTACACATCATTGAATTCAAGGGCAGTGGCTTGATTATGCTCATAAGATGTCAGTGGAAGTCCGCGTGTATCGTTATTGTAACTGTTTTCTATGAACTGCCTACCTTCGCGGACTGTTAGCGGACAGCATCCGTTGCCGCTGAGCTTCGCATATAAGCGCGAAGCTGCGGGCATACCGCACAGTATATCGTCTCGTGCACTGAGGTTACTTATCACATCAGCAGGAGGAGCGTCTGCGATAAGGGAACCATTTTCCATTACAAGAAGCCTATCACATAATGGTACAAGGTCTTCGAGTCGGTGCTCAGCAATAAGTATAGTTAGCGAGAAGTCATTACAAAGCCTTTTCAGAGTAGCAATGAAGTCAGCGGCAGCTATAGGGTCGAGTTGTGCTGTCGGTTCATCGAGTATAAGCAGATTAGGCTGCATAACAAGTACAGAGGCAAGATTCATGAGTTGCTTCTGACCGCCTGAGAGCTCTGCTGTATCCTTGTCGTACCATTCAACGATCCCAAAATAGCTTGCCATTTCTGCAATGCGCCTGGCTATCTCATCAGGAGGAGTACCGAGATTCTCAAGACCGAAGGCAAGCTCGTGCCATACTTTGTCAGTGACCGTCTGATGCTCCGGATTCTGCATAACGAAGCCTATGGCGGAAGCCGAGACTTTGCTGTCAAGCCCGGATAGGGAAGATCCGTTGAATACTATATCTCCACTCATTTCGCCTAAAGGTGTGAGCTCACGCTTAATCATACGGAGTAAAGTGGATTTTCCGCTGCCTGTAGCACCGCAGAGTACCGCGAATTCTCCGCGTTCTAGGCTAAGAGATATGTTTTTTAGAGCCGGAGAGCTGCATTCCGGATATGTGAAGGTCAGATTCCTGACCGCAAGTATTTCCATTTCAGGCAAGCCTCCGTTTCGATGATTATTGGAAGAAGTATAAGAACAGCGTAGGAGATAAGCCCTGCCGAGCCGAGTATCCCAGGAGATTCAACACATACCGTTGGATAGAACTGAAAGCTCAGGAAACCTTTTACCACAGCGGCAGCTGTTATGCAAACCAAGAGCAGAGAAATTGTCAACAGAAGGATATCAGCCTTCCTGAAAACGAACCGTTTCAGCTGAGAGCGCCTGTGTACTCCGTAGCCTCGGGCTTCCATGCTGTCGGCTGTGATGATGCCATTTTCGAGAGCCCATGTGACAAGTATGGAGAATATCCTTGATTTGCCCTTAATATCGTCGATTATATTATCGTCTTTATAAAGTCCCATAGCCTTCTGAGTGTTATTTGTTTTCACAGACTGCCTGCTGAAAAGCGGTATGAAGCGCAGTGCCATAGAGAGTACAAGGGATAGTTTAGGAGAGAGTGATCCAGTAATATATAGGAGCTTCTCACTGGTCATTATCTGTGTGAATGAACGGAACCAGTACAGAACACCGACTATCATTGCCGCGGAATTGAGACCGTAAAGAGCTGCTTCAAGTGTGACGGGATTGTGATTCATAACAAAGAGCACCGTTTTTCCGTTATGGGATATAAGTGGATTTGCAATGGCAAGTATCACAAACAGAAGCCAGAAAAAAATATGTACCCTGCTGTGGGAAAGACCGTTCCTGACTGTGAAAAAAAGCACTCCGCCGATAAGTGAAATTACCATAATCAGTGGATAGCTACTGAACATTGCTATTCCTGTCACGCTGAAAAACCATACTGTTATAACTATAGGATTGTATTCGGAAAAACTCCTCATTTTTCGTATACCTCATTAAGATCGTGACCTATCTCGCAGGTGTACAGCCATTCCACCCGGTCTCCGGCGGAAAGGATGTATTCGCCACAGCCCCTGGATGGAGCTATACCGTTCACATGGTATACCCAGCCAGACAGGTCGCCGAAATCGTATTCATATATATAGTTTATTCCAGAAATATAGACCATTCCGTGAGCGCCACCAGCGCTGCCCTTATTCTCAACCTGAATTCCGTAGGTCTGAGCAGCTTCCGTAAGTATGTCAAAGACAGTATCGCCCGTTTCAATGTCAAAAGCCGTAGGCGGTAGTATTACGCCATCCGAAGGGATATACTCAGAGTTTGATTTGTCTGCTATGGTGTCGCAGCGTATTTCCATTGTCACAGTACCCACAGCGTTTATCTTTTGCTTTTTTTCGCCGCTGTAGTAGTTACCGGCTGAACTTATATTCGTGACCAGTACGATGATAACGCCTGCCCCTGCAAGTATACCGATAAAGATAAAGTTCTTTATGCTTCTTTTTCCTATGATAAGCAATATAAGACTGAGCACAGCAGCGGAGACGATTATGACAAATATAACTTTGGGCTTGTATCCGTTCTTTTTCTGTACATTTTCCTGTATTGCAGCAGCTGTCTGTATAGCTGCTGTGGATACTTGAGATATAGAAGAGGTAACACCTGCAGTGCCCGTGGCAGAGGTCTGAGAGAATGCATCTGTATTGCCGGCGGTTACAGCAACTGTTGATTCAGTGCTTTTTTCCTTACTAACAGAAATTGCTATTGTAGTAACAAGTGTGGTATTATTGTCCGTGACTTCCTGTTTGTCTGGTTCAGTCTGCTGTTGTTCTATATTATTAGGTTTGCGGTTGTCCAGTATGAGCAGGGGAGTTTTTCCCTCTGTCATACGCTTGAATGCGACAAAGGAATAGTAAGCCTGTACAGTTGCCGTCTCGTTGAAAGAGCCACCCTCTGTATGGGAGAAGCTGCCGTCGTTAAGACGGAAGCGCACTATCCCGTCGATAAGGTCGTTACCGTTTTTGATGAAGCGTTCGTCGTAGCGGCAGTCTATACCCAGCGCCGAAAGAGCAGTGAGTACCTGAGAAGTGCTTTCAGGGTTCGGTGTGCCAAAGCTCTCATAGCCACCGTTTTCTTTCTGTTTACGGGAAAGAAAGTCCAGAGCACGTTCAACAGAAATGGCTACAGATTCGTTCTCACTGTAATGCGGTGCTAGAGACTGTACGGTCATAGCCGTAACGTCGATATCTCCATAGTCTCCGAAGAGAGCCCAGCCACCGTCACTGTACTGCATGGAAAGGATAGTATCAACGACCGAATCAGCCGTGAAGCGCGAACAGGTATAGCCGTTGTTGAGCACATGGAGACCATATATCCAGCTCATCATGCCCTGACCGCCTATAGAGCTGTCAAGTATATCAGTAATATAGCTGTTATTACTGCCAGCTGCGCAGAGTGCAAGAGCATATTTTTCACGTGAAGTGGCGGAAGTGATACTATTATTGCCTAGATAGCCAATGAGGGAACTCTCGTAGGCTGAAAGGTCTGTATATCCGCACTGGCTGAGGGTTAGAGCGTACCAGTCAGTAACTGTTCCGGCTCCCTCTGCGATGCCTTCGCCTAGCCATTCCTCAATGCTTCCTGCGCCTGCCTGTCCGAGCTTATAATCAATTATACCGCCGATAAGGTCATCGACCTCACCGACGGTATGATCGCTGCATTCCGCAGTAAATACCGGATGGTACAGCGATAGTATTATCACGAGCAGCGAGCACAGGATACCAGGAAGTACCTTAGTCCTCATTTCTTCTTCTCATTGCGAAGGCTGTGAATGCTGCTGCGAAAAGACCAGCTATTGCAGCTCCAGAGCCCTTTGCACCGGTCTGGGGCGAATTAGATTTCTTCGCTGTTGTAGTAGTGGCAGCCTTTGTGGTTACCTTTAACGTAGTAGTTACGGTAGTGGTGGCAGTAGTAGTTGTTGTCGTTTCAGTGGTAGTAGTGACTGCTTCGCCGTTTACATTGATGAGGAATGAAGGAGGAGCTATTTTTATACTGTCAGAATCTGCACTTATCACGTTTCTGCCTGCTTCTGTGAGTTTTACAGTAGCCTTTCCGTCAGCATCAGTAATGGCATCTGTTTCCTTGCCGTTAATCTTTATTTTTGCACCTGAGAGGTTCTTGCTCACAGGAGCGTAATTTTCGTCAAAGGAAACGTATGATAGTATGAGATCAATCTCTGAATCTGCTTCTGAGTCTTCACCGTTCTTCTTGTCGAAGTAGGAGTAAAAATAATTGTAGTCACTTGGGTCGGGGTAGGTAAAGGCTTCTATATAATCGCCGTTTTTTATCTCGTCTGTAAGACCCATGGAAAAAGTATCGTTTACATAGTACCCGAAGCTGAGGCTGTTCTCAGTGCCCCAGAGCTTTTCAAGCTGTAGACCGTACTGTCCTGTTGCAGATCTGTAGCCTGCTGCAGCACCCCCCTCGAATTTATTATCATGAGCGATATAGAGTGCGTCGTTGATTGTGAGCTTGCCGTCGCTGTCTATGTCTGTAACGGTTACAGGTTCCTGTACAAGGACGAGCTCTCTGTTTTTGTCAGAAACAGTAACGAATACCTTCGTTTCGTTTTCTTCTGCGAATACATACATACCTGCTGACGATAAGGAAATAAGCATTGCAGATGCCATTGCGATGGATCTTTTCATGATACCGACTCCTTTTATAATAATATTACGGGCAATAAAAAAGCCTTTCCGCGGTGCAGAAAAGCGCAGCAAAACAGCTCCACAAAAATGTGAAGTCGACGGCATACGTTTTTCATTGTCCAAAAACGTTAATTGCCTGCATTGTCTGACGAGCGATCCGACTTTACGGCAGTGACTGCTGCGACGGACTTTCACCGTGCTTCCCTCAGTTTCAGACTGCAATTCAATAACTGTAAATCATTATATCACAGGGCTTTACAGGCTGTCAAGCGTTAAATTTTAAAAAAGTAATTAATAAACATAAATGCTGTACGTGTTTGCATTACGAAATTGTTATTGACTTATATATTTAAACGTTATATAATGATAACAAAGAAAGAATTATATAGGGTAAGTATTTTGAAAGAAGGAATAATATGACATTAAGGGAACTGAAAGCGGGTGAGTGCGCCGTCATAGAAACAGTTGGTGGAGAAGGAGCTCTTCGCCAGCATTTTCTTGATATGGGCGTTATACCCGGAGCTGAGGTAAAAATGCTAAAGCTCGCTCCAATGGGAGACCCTATGGAACTACAGATACGCGGCTATTCTCTAACGCTGAGGCTTGCCGATGCTGAAAGGATAGTGGTGAAGCGAATCGACTCGCAAGCGGAAGGCGAAAAGGAGAAAAAGAAAAAGTCCAAAAGCCACCACCCCGGACTTGGTGAGGGCGGTATCTTCCACGCTAAAGGAGACGGTGATCCGCTTCCAGACGACGAACAGCTTACATTTGCTCTTGTGGGCAATCAAAACTGCGGAAAGACAACACTTTTTAACCGCCTGACCGGTTCAAACCAGCATGTAGGAAACTTTCCCGGCGTTACTGTGGACAGAAAGGACGGCCCCATAAAGGGCTATCCCAATACTCTTGTCACCGACCTTCCAGGAATTTATTCCATGTCTCCATACAGCAGTGAGGAGATAGTTTCACGCAATTTCGTGCTCAACAACAAGCCTAGAGCTATAATAAACATTGTTGACGCCACAAATATAGAGCGAAACCTTTACCTTACAATGCAGCTACTCGAAATGAATATACCTATGGTCGTGGCGCTGAATATGATGGATGAAGTCAGCGGAAACGGCGGCTCAGTTGATATCAATGCTATGGAGCAGCTCCTCGGAGTACCTGTTGTACCTATATCAGCCTCCAAGAACAAGGGCGTTGACGAACTTATCGACCATGCGATACATATTGCTCATTATCAGGAGAGACCTCTCCAGCAGGATCTCTGTGATGGACGGCATAAAAATGGTGCTGTGCATCGCTGTCTCCATGGAATAATCGCCCTTATCGATGACCATGCGGCAGATGCCGGAATACCCGTGAGATTTGCAGCAAGCAAGTTAGTGGAAGGAGATAGTCTTATTCTTGGGCAACTCAGGCTTGACGAAAACGAAAAGGAAATGCTTGAGCATATCATCAGTCAGATGGAAAAAGAGCGCGGACTTGACAGGAGCGCTGCAATTGCTGATATGAGGTTCGCTTTCATACATCGTATATGCGGTGAGACTGTAATTAAGCCTCATGAGAGCAAGGAGACTATCAGGAGTCGAAGGATAGACAGGGTACTGACTGGAAAGTTTACGGCTATACCTGCTTTTATCCTAATAATGGTTCTTGTTTTCTTACTGACCTTCAACGTTATAGGCGCATGGTTTCAAGGACTGCTTGAAGTCTGTGTTGACAAGTTCACACAGGCTGCGGATACTTTTCTCGTGAAAATGGATATAAACGATACCATACACAGCCTTGTCATTGATGGTATATTTGCCGGTGTAGGAAGCGTTCTCAGCTTCCTGCCGGTCATAGTGACCCTTTTCTTCTTCCTATCATTGTTGGAGGACAGCGGCTACATTGCAAGAGTTGCCTTTGTTATGGACAAGCTCTTGCGCAAAATAGGCCTTTCAGGCAGAAGCATAGTGCCGCTCCTGATTGGATTCGGCTGTACTGTTCCTGCGGTAATGTCAACGAGGACCCTCCCCAGCGAGCGCGACAGAAAGATGACCATACTCCTTACGCCTTTTGTAAGCTGTACAGCGAAGCTTCCTATCTATGCCTTCTTTGTAAGCGCCTTCTTTCCGAAGCGGGGTGGACTTATAATGGCTGGGCTTTATATATTCGGCATACTTACGGGTATAGTCACAGCTCTTCTTTACAGGAAGACTATCTTCCGCGGAGAAGCGGTTCCCTTTGTAATGGAGCTCCCGAATTACAGGATGCCAAGCCTGAAAAATGTTATCCAACTTCTCTGGGAAAAGGCAAAGGATTTTTTGCAGAGAGCCTTTTCAGTCATTCTGATAGCAACTGTAGTTGTATGGTTCCTGCAAAACTTTAGCTTTAGTTTTAATATGGTGAAGGACTCAGAGGAAAGTATTCTTGCAGCTATAGCAGGTCTTCTTGAGCCTGTATTCAGCCCTGTAGGACTTGGCGACTGGAGAATAATCACCTCTCTGATAACAGGCTTTATGGCAAAGGAGAGCGTTGTATCCACCCTTGAAGTCCTCTTCGGCGGAAATGTCGGAACAGCACTGACACTCAGTGGAGCCGCGGCTCTGCTGGTATTTAGCCTTCTGTATACTCCCTGTGTGGCTGCAATAGCCGCTGTAAAGCGTGAGCTCGGCAAGAAATGGGCGTTTACAATGGTAATATTCCAGTGTACTGTTGCATGGACTGCTGCTCTTGCAGTAAGACTTTTATGTAATGTATTGGGAGTGATGTAGATGAATTTATTCGATATCGTTCTTGTTCTGCTTATTGCAGTAGCAGTAATACTTGCAGTGAGAAGCACAGTGAAGCAGCATAAAAAGGGGAGTTGTTGCGGAAGTTGCACCGTCTGTCCCCATGCAAAAGACTGTTCAAGTATAAAGTAAAACAGCCGTCCGGAAGTGTTCCGGACGGTTTTTTACAGACTTTTAAGTTAAAAATATAAAATTATTATTCAGTACTTGAAATGAGCAGAAATATATGGTAAAATATTTCTTGGATTTGTCCCAATAGCTCAGTAGGATAGAGCGACTGCCTCCTAAGCAGTAGGCCGGAGGTTCGACTCCTCTTTGGGACGCCATTATAGTGCCTGTGCCCCCTTTCAAGGGGGCACTCGATTTTTTCACTTATTATGGAAGGCTCGGGCTGCTTTCGTTTATGGAATTGTTATATAATATTTTCATCAATGTCCCGCGCTTCACTTTATATGAGACGCGGCTTTTTGTGA
>NZ_JAGCFH010000112.1 GCF_017650195.1 Ruminococcus sp.
GCTGCAAGAGCGTGATTACTTTCAGAATATCTCGGTATTATCTGTGGACCTCCGTATTTAGAAAACTCATCTTCGACCATTATATCAAAATCCACATACTTTGTAAGGTAGATGCTTAGTTCAGATATCGTATCTCTGCCGCTGTTTTGGGCTTCGGTTCGGTTCACCCAGCTCTGTATACTAGAAACGTTTCCTTCGATACTGTTTTTAGCCTGATTTCTGACATCCATTCTCTCATATTCCCAAAATCCATATGTAAAGACTAAGCACAAAGTGATAGCGATAGAGAAAGACTTTATCAATATCTTAGGTAGAGTTTCTCGTTTGGCCTTTTTGAATCTTTTTTTCATAGGTTTCAACTCCTTTACGTTTCTGTCAGCTTATACCCCCGTCCTATGACAGTATGTATCTGACCACCTGCGTTTCCTAGCTTTTTCCTGATGCGCTTGATAGTATTGTCAACAACTCGGTCGATACCGAAGAAATCATCTCCCCACACCTTATCGAGAAGAGTTTCACGGTTCACTATCCAGCCCTGATGCTGCATAAGATAGCTGAGAATGGAAAACTCTT
This sequence comes from Ruminococcus sp., assembly GCF_017650195.1. Taxonomy (GTDB): domain Bacteria; phylum Bacillota; class Clostridia; order Oscillospirales; family Ruminococcaceae; genus Ruminococcus. The sequence goes on from NZ_JAGCFH010000112.1 coordinate 574, forward strand.
TCGGAGTAAGTTCAATCTCTTCACTTTCAACATAACAGGTAAGCTTACGGGTATCAATTTTTATTGCACCGCATGATATAACGCTGTCAGAACTACCTTCATTACGTTTTACCATTGCAGAGCATTTTGCGAAAAGAGCAGAAAGGAGAAACGGCTTAACTATATAATCATCACAGCCGATATCATAGCCATGGAGGATATCTTCTTCATGACCTCTTGCGGTAATGAATATAACAGGTATATCACTGCATCGTCTTATGCTACGGCAGATCGTAAATCCGTCAGCCCCGGGAAGCATGATGTCAAGAAGTACGATAGAATAGCCTTCGAGTTCGGTTTTGGTGATACTCACAGCTTCACTGCCGTTGTTTATTACGGTTATTTCAGCACCTTTGCTGGTGAAATATTTTTTTGTTACTTCGCATATCTGAAGATCATCCTCAATAAGCAATATTCTCATTACCGAGCCGCTCCTTTCCTCTTTAGCCATATTGTATCATATAGATGTGTCATTTGTATATCATTTCTCGTTCAATTCTGTATTTTTATTTTACAATAACAATCATTGATTGTCAATCAAAAATCAGGGTATTATAAACGACGATTCAAATTTACAGAACAATTAAAATGGTCATTACTATAGAAATACTTAAAATATAAACTAAACAAATAAATCTTACGTTTCTTGACATATGAGTGTTTAAATGATATAATTTTAATACATACATAAAGAGTATGCTTTAAAAACAATCAGTTGATGACCGGAGGCTTAAAATGGCTGAAAACAAAAATGAGAAGAAGCAGGCTGCCGAGAAACAGCTTGCAGAGATAGCAAAAATAACAGACGAGGAGCTTTTTCAGAGACTTGATACCTGCGACGAGGGACTCAATCAGGTAGAAGCAAGCGACCGTCTTGAAGAATACGGAAAAAACATTATTGATACAGGAAACGAGAACAGTTTGCTGAAACGTGTACGTGCGGCGATCATCAATCCGTTCAATATCGTACTTCTCATTGTTGCAGCAGTCACACTTGTAACAGATGTCATCATTGCTGCTAAACCAAGCTGGGCTACCTTCCTCATGCTGATATTCGTAGTTGCGGTCTCGGGTATCATTTCCTTTGTACAGGAAGAAAAGTCCAACTCCGCTGCGCAGAAGCTCCAGAACATGATAACAAACAAGATAGACGTTATAAGAAATGGCAGCAGCATGGAAGTAAATATAGAAGATGTTGTTCCTGGCGACGTCGTAAAACTGGCTTCGGGTGATATGCTTCCCGGAGACGTCCGATTTATCGAAACCAAAGACCTGTTTACCGACCAGTCGCAGCTTACGGGTGAAAGCCAGCCTGTCGAAAAATTCGCAGGTCCCGATCCCGAGGGCTCGGATATAACAGAGCTTGATAATATCGGTTTTATGGGAAGCAATATAATCTCAGGCAGTGCTAAGGCTGTAATACTTACAACAGGAAACCGTACATACCTCGGCAGTATGGCCAAGAGCCTCAATACCTATCAGGACAAGAGCAGCTTTGAGCGTAATATCAACTCAATAAGCAAGCTGCTCATAAGATTCATGATAGTAATGGTACCGATCATTTTTATTGCCAATTTCATCACTAAGGGAAGCTGGCTCGAATCACTGATGTTCGGCATCACTATCGCAGTAGGACTTATGCCGGAAATGCTTCCCGTTATCATGACCTCATCGCTTGCCAAGGGTGCTGTTAATATGTCCCGCAAGCAGACCATAGTAAAGCGTCTCGGCGCTATACAGACCTTCGGCGAAATGGACGTACTTTGTACAGATAAAACAGGTACACTTACTCAGGACGAGATAGTGCTTGAAAAGTATATGGACGTTTTAGGACGTGAGGACAAGAGGGTTCTGCGTCACGCTTTCATGAACAGTTTCTTCCAGACCGGACTGAAAAACCTTATGGATGTTGCGATAATCAACCGTGCTGAAAAAGAAGAGCTCTCATATTTAAAAGAGGCTTATGTGCGTGAGGACGAGATACCTTTTGATTTCAGCCGCCGCCGTATGAGCGTCGTACTGCGAGACAAAAATGGCAAGAGGCAACTGATAACCAAGGGCGCAGTAGAAGAGATATTGTCAATATGCGGATATATTGAGATAGAAGGCGAAGTAAAACCAATAACACAGGAGCTTATTGACAATGCTCAGAAAATAGCCACTGAAAACAACCTTGAAGGTATACGTGTAATAGCTGTGGCACAGAAAAACAATATCCACGATGTTGAGACATTTGGCGTAGACGATGAGAGCGATATGGTGCTTATCGGTTTTGTCGGCTTCCTTGATCCGCCTAAACCTTCAGCGGAGTCAGCTATCGCAGCTCTTCAGAAAAACGGTGTCCGCACAGTAGTCCTTACAGGCGATACCGAAGGTGTTGCTATAAACATCTGCGGCAGACTCGGAATACCAACGGATTATACTCTGACAGGCGCACAGGTCGAAGAGATGACCGATGATGAACTGAACGATGCCTGCGAGAAATGCCACATCTATTCCAAGCTTTCACCATATCAGAAACAGCGAGTAGTAAAGGCTTTTCAAACTAAAGGTCATACCGTAGGATATATGGGTGATGGTATAAACGACAGTTTGCCGCTTAAACAGGCGGACGTCGGCATATCAGTGGATACAGCCGTTGATATCGCAAAGGAAGTTGCGGATATCATCCTGCTTGAAAAAGACCTTAATGTTCTTGACGAAGGCGTTATAGAAGGAAGACGTACCTTTGCAAATATGTCCAAGTACCTCAAAATGTCGGTCAGCGGTAACTTCGGCAATATGTTCTCTGTACTTATAGCAAGTATTTTCCTGCCGTTCCTGCCGCTTCTGCCTATACATATCCTTGTACAGAATATCCTCAACGATTTCGCACAGCTCGGAATGCCTTTCGACCATGTTGAGGACGAGAGTATCAGGCTGCCGAAGAAATGGAATATACCCGGAATAAAGAAATTCATGGTGATATTCGGATTACTCAGTACAGTTCTCGACGTTCTGTGTTTCCTTGTGCTGTGGTTTATTTATAAATTCAACTGCAACGATATGGCAGGCTTCTTCCAGAACGGCTGGTTCATGTTTGGTATAATTTCTCAGACTGTGGTTATTCATACTATCCGAACTCACAAAGTACCGTTTATCAAAGACCGTGCTTCATTACAATTGAACCTATCCACGCTGGCAGTAGTTATAGTAACACTTCTTATTGGTTTTACTGCAATTGCAAAGCTTTTCGATCTGCCTATAATGATCCCGTCCTATGTAATATGGCTTGCTGTTCTTATGCTCGTATACACTATACTTGCACAGATACTGAAGCATATCTACATCAAGAAGAATCATGAGTGGGTATGATGCTCTATTAATATGGACAATAATGCAGCTCATTAAGAGCTGCATTATTAGTTATATAAAGACTTTATTGTTTTATATATCATATAGCCAACGGTTTGCTATCATTTATGAAGGTAAGTATTGGGTTCTCCTGTTTTTTAAGTTAGGTTATTTTTGTCCAGTTTTAACCTTATATGTTATAATTTGACCTTTTGTGTATAATTTGGGGTTAACCAAATAGTTAACCAAATAGACTAAAAATATACAAAAGATATACCAAAATAATCTTGTCATAAAACCATTCGACATGATATAATACATACATAGTTAATAGGCCATCAAGAAACTGTATTCTTGTTTAATGACAAGCTTGTCAAAAACAGGCTTTTAACGAGTGTTATATAATGACACAGTATATCATTATACAGGATTTATCAATGTAATGTTATTTAGCCTGTTAAGCAGTTCGAGCAGCAATAATTATCTACACTAAAAAACAAAAGGAGAATCAATATGTTATCAAATAATATTGCTATTAAAGAAAAAGAAGAAAAAAGGATATACCATTTTCCAACTGATTTGTCAGTTAAAAACATAGAATTACATTCTGATCA
>NZ_JAGCFH010000113.1 GCF_017650195.1 Ruminococcus sp.
TGATCCCGCAACTCTTGAGGACATAATGATCTATTATGTAAACCGGGGCAAAAAGGAGTGGAGATGAATGAAAGGTCTTATCTACCGTGAGTTATACCTTATCCGCAAGACTATCGTGATAACGCTTCTTGTCTATTTCATATTCGTTGCCATGATGTCTCTTGTGTGCATAAGCACTTATGCAGGCAATCTCAAAGGTGTAGATGGCGTGATAGAAACGTTCTATCCGCAGGCATATTTCTATGCGGCGTGTATCGCCCTTGTAGGTATGGGCTACGGACATAATGATATCATTCAGAAGGACTATCAGTCGCGCTGGCAGCTTTTCTCCTATACTCTGCCTGTAAGCGACAGGAAGATAATCGCTTCAAAGTTCATAGTGCGCGGTATACTGCTGCTCACAGGTCTTGTGCTCGCAATTTTGGCAGAGGTGATAATAGCTGCTGCGGCGAAAATGCCCGTAAGTGCAGATCATATAAAGAATATCCTTATCCTCGGAGCTGTTATGACTTTATGCTTTTCGGAGATACCCCTTATGCTCCGGTTTAAGAATCAGAACAAGGGAGCAGTTGTTACACTTCTTGCTACGTCACCCTTTATGGCGGCTTGTTTCTATTTCGCATGGAGATTCACAAAATTCTGCATGAGTGAAGCAGAGAGACTTTACGGAGAAGTCAACGATAAGACAATGGCAAAGGTGCTCACACCTTATTTCGACAAGGCGCGTGAAATATGCTTTATCATCGCTCCGTTCTTTGTGGTCGGCGTTATTGCGCTGCTCTATGTGTGGTCACTGAAGGAGTACAGAAGGAGGCGTTACTGATGACGGGATATCTATATAAGGAATTCAAGCTGAATCTGCGCCTTATACTTATTTTTCTGCCGACATATCTGTTCTTTTCTGTAGTTCCGATCTTTGCGGTAGTTGATGCAAAAGATGATGATACTATCGGAAAAACGTTGACAATGATACTGGGAATGTTCTGCATTTTCGTATTTATCACGGCAGGCTGTATACAGAGCGGTGTTTTCAACGGCGACGACAGAAAGAAGTGGGCTTACTTCGTGACCTCCACACCCTCGGGGATAAAGGGACAGATAGGCGCGAAATATCTGTTCACAATGCTGTTCACCATGTTTGTTGTGACCCTCGAAACGCTGAAATTAGCACTTACTGAGCAGATATCGGGACAGTCCAGCGGACTTTCCGTGCTTATTGCGGCAATGTTCTATGTGCAGCTCCTTATGAGAGCTGTGGAGTATCCGCTGATAGTGCGCTTCGGTGTGAAAATGGGAAGCATGGTAAAGATAACGGCGGTATGCGTTGCCATCCTCGGATTGATAGTTTATATGCTTTTCGGCGATACCTCCGCCTTTGCAAGCATGGATACATTCTGGGAAAGAATGTTTGCCTTTGTGGAAGATTCGGACAAGCTGAAAGTGCTGCTGCTGTGGGTGGGTATATGTACACTGGCTGTGCTGCCGCTGTACTATATTTCCTACAGGATATCCGTGAAGCTGTATCTGAAAGGAGCTGAGAATTATGCCAAGTAAGAAGAAAACACTCCTTCGTATATTCATATACCTTGTACTGGCTTTCGCTCCCGCTTTTGCGATAGAGCTGATATTCTCAGACAAGAATGGCGGTGTGAACAATTTGTTCCTGGGAGCTACCCTCATGCTCTATCCGGCGATAGCTTCCGTCATCACAAGACTTGTCACGAAAGAGGGCTTCCGTGACGCAATGCTGGGCTTCGGAAAAAGAGGCAGCGGCAAATACTACGCGGCGGCGGTCATATATCCGGTAGTGCTGCCATTTGTCAGCGCTCTGATACTTCATCTTTTTATAGTAGAGAACGGAAGAATTTCCGACAGCGCCTTCGGCAGTGATATCGTAATGGGCGCGGCTTCGCTGCTGATAGCTGTAATATCAGGTATCGCAACTGCCTTTCACGGTCTCGGGGAGGAGCTGGGATGGAGAGGATATCTCACACCCAGGCTGGAACAGCTCGTGCCTACTCCTGTGGCAATAGTCGTTACTGGAGTGATATGGGCTTTGTGGCACGGTCCTCTCCTTGCTTACGGCTACAATTTCGGCAGGGATTATGATTTCTTCCCTTACGGCGGCTTCATAGCCATGATAGTTATGTGCATATTCTGGTCGGCTGTACTTACATGGCTGACAAAGCGGACGGGCTCAGTATATCCGGCGGCGCTGTGCCATATGCTAATAGACACTGTACTTACCACTGTATTTATGCCGTTTGCTTATAATGCGGACGGGGAGAAGTTTACATACAGGACAAATGAGTTCTGGATGCTGATAATTTCTGTATTCCCCATGATAATAGTATGCGGGGCTGTATGCATGGTGCTCATATGCAAAAAAGGAAAGAGTTCGGCGAAAGTCTGACGCGGCAAAAATGATTTGATAAACGGGGTAAACTTTTTTTAGCCGGGAGCTGAGAGCCGAAGGCTCCTGACTCCCGGCTTTTTGTACTGATAAACAGCTATTTTTTGCGCTTTTCAAAATAAATCAAAAAAATTTCAGAAAAATTTTCAAAAATCGCTTGACAAACCTGAGATACTGTGGTATAATTATTTTCGTCGCCGAGGATACGGCGTCTGCGAAGTGGGGGTTTAGCTCAGCTGGGAGAGCATCTGCCTTACAAGCAGAGGGTCACAGGTTCGAGCCCTGTAGTCCCCACCA
>NZ_JAGCFH010000114.1 GCF_017650195.1 Ruminococcus sp.
AGATTAGGTCTAGACCGGAGTCTCTAGAATACGGGCAGTGAAAGCATTCAGGCGATCTTGCGGATAATGGAACGGGGAAATAATCATTTCCGGAATTGCCGACAATGCTTGTGCTTGTGTTCACCTGCGGATCAGAAACGGAGGTAAGAAATATGAAAGGTTTATTTATTGTTAGTTCACTAGCATTTGTTGCAGGCGCATGGTGGCACGCTTGTTTTAAGTGAGCCTGTAAAGCTTTCCGTTCGTGCGCATTGCATGAGAGGAATAGCGAAGACGTTGAAATATAGACATACCTGCATACTTACAGAACATATATGGCATCATTCATGGCTCACTTTCAGGTGAGCCTTTCTTTTGCCCGGTTTAGTACAGAGGTATGCAACATTTTACAGGGAAGAAATTATTTCAAAATACTTGCAATAATACTGAAAAAGTGATATAATGTAACAAGGTTGATACTCATTACGGCAAGGCGTATGACGCCGGTCCGGATCGTGCTAAGTGTTTCATTTCTCTGTCGCAAAAATGATTCAAATATGATCTCCCGAAATATCGGGAGATTTTTGTCGATATCCATGGACTTTGATTGCTGTGCATGTCAGAAGGATCAGCTCCCTCTGATAGCTGTGATCGCTGCATTATGAGTCGTCCATATATTGCAAGCATGAATGTAAATATATTTCCCTGAAACCTGATCGTCTGAGACCTTGTATACAAGGGTGGGGGATATCCTATGTCATAGGTCTATGGAAGGGGAAAGCGAAAGGATTTTTGCGGATGTTTAAAGATTTGCTTCGGACTCCGGCTAAGCTGCTGTTCCTGCTTATCTTCTTTTTCTATGTATTTGACGTCAATTTCAGCTTCGTGCCGATAACGACCAGTGTCGGCATAGGAATGATAGGTGTGGTAGCGCTTATAGCCTTTATGCTGACTGAGAATATAAGAGTGGAGAGCAAGAGCGTCAAAGCAGTATGGCTGTTGTTTCTGCTGGTATTATGCCTCCTGATATCTGTCATTTATAATCAGAGCACTGATTTTTCGTTTCTGTTTAAAGAGATATTCAGAAACAATATACTGGTATTCTCAGGTGCCTTTCTTATGGCGCTTATGTGCTCAAGGTGGGAGATAAGTGCACGTGACGGGCTGAAATGTTTTATATTCGTATCGGCGCTGCAAAGCGTTATTACGATAATATCCTTTATTGTTCCTCCTGTGGGAGAGAGCCTGCGTTCTATACAGAGTTTCAATGACCGAATAGCAAACGTTCTTGGTGACGGAATTAGAGCCTTCGGACTTGGCGCCGGCTTTGACAGAGGCTCCTTCATAATGTCATTCCTGTTGATAATCACCTGCTATCTCTACGTGACCTGCGGTGAGGAGGAGAAAAAAGGGAAATACATCTTTCTTTATATATTGCAGGCGTTTGCCGGCTTGCTCATGGCTCGAAGCATAATAACTGGAGTGGCTTTTTCACTGCTCTATATACTGCTGATACCCAGGAAGAAATTCGTAGCTTTCAAGTTCGTCCTGAAGCTGGTCTTGACCATAGCTTCTTTTGTCGCACTGGTAATGGTGTTCTTTCCTAACGTACTTGAAAAGTATCAGGGAACAATAGTATGGCTGACGGAGTTCTTCAATACGGAAAAGATAGCAGCGACCGGAAAGACCACGAATACTCTCGATACCCTGTTCAACCATATGTATTTTGTCCCTGAGAAAACGAGCACATGGGTGATAGGCGACGGCTATTATCTCAATCAGCACGGCTCTCCCTACAAGAACGTGGATCCTTGCTATATGCGATATCTGCTTCTCTTCGGCGTGACGGGAACAGCGGTATTCCTTATATTCATAATCACTCTTGCATTCATACTCAGGTCTGACGAAAGCGACTATTTCGGAGAAGATAAGGAGCATAAAACCGCTTATGATCTCATGCTTGTCTTCTTTGTGCTGGAGCAGTTGCTGATATATGTAAAACTCGATTTCCATTTCTATTTTATAGTATACTTTATGCTGTGGCTGGAATTCTTCAACAAGAAGAAGTTCCCCGTAAATTACGAAGCCCTTATGGAAAGGCTGACGGCTGGCAATATATTATAATGAAATATGATACATAAGCTAAAAGGCGTAAGGAGGCATTGATTATTTCAATTCACCTCATTACGCCTTTGTTTTTTATCATTTACTGCTCAGAAGCTTGTCAAGCAGCTCCGGCAGGTCGCTGAATTTTTTCAGTTCCGGCACGGTATGATTTATTTTACCGAAGCCGTAAGCGGCATGGATAAAATCATAGCCTGCCTGCATGGTGGCGTCGTAGTCACCCTGTATATCCCCGACATAGTAGGCTTTGTCAAGTCCGTTTCTCTCGGCGAGAAGAGCGATATTTTCACCCTTCCCCTTGAGGTTATTGCCATAGCACTCGATATCGTCAAAGTATTTCTCAAAGCCGTAATGCTCAAGAAAAGCTTCTATGTATCCGCTCTGACAGTTACTTACAATGTAGAGGGAGCAGCGGCGCTTAAGTCGCTTGAGCGTCCTTTCAAGGTCGGAATAGAGCACTCCACCGTGGATACGTAGGTATTCGTTTTCGTACTGGCAGCACTCATCGAGCAGTTCATAGCGTTCCTTTTCTGGCAGGTCGCCGAAGAGGATATCCGCTATCCTGTCCATTGTAAGACCCATTATGCTCATAACGTCCTGTTTTGTGATATCAGGGCGTTTCATACCGAGTGAACGTATTTTTTCAGTCCATGAAGCGGCAACGTTTTCCGAGGAATCCCATAAAGTGCCGTCCATATCAAATATAAGACCTGTTTTCATTTGCCTTCCACCATTCTATTGTATATTTCGCCGAGCTGAACTTTGTCGTGCTTTATATCGTCGAGGACGGTAATCCTGCCCGGTCTTACAGTTCTTGCCTTAAGCCATATATCTGCAAACATATCTTCTGTTATGTTGTAGGACTGTGGATTTATATCAAGCCCGTAGGTCTTGAAAAAGCCGAGGAGACCGCTTATGTCCTGTCCCTGAAAGATACAGGCAGGGATAGTGCCGAGAGCAACGCCAAGGCCATGTGATATCTTTATCTGCGGATAGTACTCCTCAATGGCGTGGGCAAAGAGATGCTCGCTTCCACTGCATGGTCTTGATGAGCCAGCTATCTCCATAGCAAGGCCACCCATGACGAGAGCTCGTGAAAGTATCCTTATGAATACCCGGCTCTTCATGTTTTTTTCGTCGCAGTGATATACTGAATCGTAGCTCATTCTGCTTAGGGCGTAGGCGAAGTCATCTACCTGTGAGGAGGTCCTTGACGCCGAAAGCTTCCAGTCATAGAGGGCTGTATGCTTTGCGATAGTATCTCCGATACCGGACAGTGTCTGACTCTCGGGAGCATTTATTATCATATTGGTATCAACGATTATCGCCGTCGGTATCTTACAGTCGAGTGTTTTGCGTGAGCTGCCGTAGGTTTCCAGTACTGCGAAGGGGGAGGCAAGGGAATCGTTGCTGAGTGAGGTGGGCATACAGATATATACCGCCTTGCTGATGTGAGCGGCGTATTTGGCGGTATCGAGAACTCTTCCGCCGCCAATGCCGATAATGACTTTTATGTCTTCAACGCAGACCTTTTTAGCGATGGCGACAGCCTCGTCGAAACTTGCCTCTTTCATTGCGACTATCTCAGCTTCTCCGAAGTCATGGCTGATATCGTTTATTTTGTCCCTATAAATGCCGATAAGGAACTCCTCCGAGATAACGATTGTTTTTTGACCGATTATTTCGGGGATATATCTTTGGATTATCTCGTCAGAGTGAAAAAAAGCGTCCTCCTCTACTGCAAGGCAGATAGGGAGATTGAATCTTGTATGCTGGTTCATGCTGCCGCCTCCGTTTCAGTTATTATCGTGGGGTTATATAATTATTATACCACATATAACAGAAAAATCAACCGGCGGGTGTTCAAATCATAATTTGGCGTAGCAAAATTATGATTTGAACATCCGCCGGGTAACAGAACGAACAAGCCCCGAAGCAATTGCCTCGGGGCTTTAATGATCAAAGCTCAGGTGTTCGCTCAGACGGCTCTGCGCAGTCAGGAGGGATTATCTCTTTTTCACTGAGACCGAGGAGCTGCTCCTGTATGGCAAGAGCGTCGTTGGTCGTAAGACCGTCACCGTTTGCGTCGGCGTTTTTCAGACCCTGAGCGGTAATACCATTTGCTGCTTTTATTCCGTACTTGTTGGGATTTGCAAGGGACTGCATTATCATTACTGCGTCAGACATATCTATCTCGCCGTCGGCGTTGGCGTCACCTGATATACCGTTTATAAGGACAGGTCTGCTGCAATAGTAGACTTTAGTGTTCTCTATAGCCAGCTCTGTAGTGCCGCAGGGAAGATCATAGCTGATGCCGTTGTCCGTAAGGTACTTTATTGCATTGTAGAGCTCCTTGCCGTCCTGTGAGCGGTTATCGCCTATAAGGAATGCCCAGTCGTATTCCCTTCTGAACAGATACTCTATATAGGTATCATCGGTGATTTCCTGAAGATCGAGAGCAGCCAGCTTTTCAAGGATGTCCTCCTTAGTGCAGCTGCTTCCCTTAGGCAGACGGCTGTCGATATAGAGTACCGTATAAAACGGGTAGTTCGCCCAATCCTCATATACTACATAATGCTCTTCTATGGACACCACATTGTCGCATTTCTTTATTTTTTCCAGCAGTACATTCATAACATCCTTTGAAGGAGCGTTCCTTATGCGGTAGGTGTCATTGCTTTTTCCTATTGTCAGGGTGTTGCGACCGTCAATCTTTATATCTTCAAATAGCTGTTCGATAGGCAGCTCAGTGCCTTCTCTTACCTTTACAACGGTCTCTACGCCGCGAACAACAGCGATATGCGTCCTGCCAGTGTCATCGACCTTGAACAGCATTTTTTCCCTGTTTGAGGGATAGAGCTCATTTTCGTAATAGCTTGAAAGGTCGAGATAGTTACTGGAGAAATCATCAAAGGCTTCGTCAAGGGTCATCGCCTTGTATTGAGCGTCAAGCTCGGGAGTGGGATTTTTGATCTTGCTCCATACCTCTACAAGGTTTTCGCCTTTCTGTTTGATTTCATCGGTTTCAGGAACAGCAGGTGGATTTTCGTAGTCGTACTTCTGACCTACAGCGTAGTCCCTGTGGCAGAAATAAACTGTTGTCTCCAGCATTCCCAGAAGAGTCTTATACCACATCGTTTCGTAGCTCAGGCCGGTGTCCGCAAGATACTTGAAAGCATCGTAGATATCCGTCTGTTCCTTTGAACGGTTCTCACCGAAACTGAAGAAATATCTGTAGCCTTTTTTCATTGTATTTGCGAGCGAAGAATCATCGTTTTTTTCCTGAAGGTCGAGAGCGGACATCTTGTCAAGGAGTTCCGTCATTTCGGAGTCGCTGAGCTTTGTCTTTCCGATATAGATGCCGTACATACTTACGTAATTTGCTGTGTCCTCATAAAGCGCTATATGCTCAGTTACAGAAACTATGTTTTCATAGTCTGCCAGCTGGTTCAGCACGTAGTATAAAGCGTCCTGTGATTCCACTTCTTTAAGTTTGTAGGTATTTCCGTCCTTTGTGAATTGCGGAGGCTTGAAACCCATTCCAGCTGCATCATGACGTATCTCGTCCACCGGTAGCTCAGTACCTTCTGTGACTTCAATAACGGTCACTGGATAATAGATGAAGAAATTTCTGGCTTTTCCGTTTTCGTCTATGCAGAAGCTTCCGCTATTTGACTTGTAAGGGAAACTGCTACCATTGCTGCTTGAGAGGGGAACATAGTCACCGCAAAGCTCCTCGAGCACCTCATCAAGGGTAGCACTGCTGTAGTATTCGTCATAAGCTGACGGGTCGTTGCGGAGCTCGGAGTACAGATCCGAAAGGGAAATCTGTCTGCCCTGTATTTTTTCGTTGTCCGCGTTAGCGCTCACAGGCAGCA
>NZ_JAGCFH010000008.1 GCF_017650195.1 Ruminococcus sp.
CCAGTGAGAGGAAACGCTCAGCAGCAGTTGTAGCGCCGACTGAGATTCCGAGGAATACAGTTACGATATTCATAAGAGCATTCTGAACAGTATCGGAAAGTCTCTCTGTAACTCCGCACTCTCTCCAGAGGTTTCCAAGCATAAGGCAGCCTACAAGAGGAGCAGTTGAAGGAAGAAGAAGAATAACGAACATGGCAACGATTATAGGGAAGATTATCTTCTCTGTCTTTGAAACAGTTCTTGACTGCTCCATCTTTACCTCTCTCTCCTTCTTTGTGGTGAGGAGCTTCATGATCGGAGGCTGTATCATAGGAATGAGAGCCATATATGAATATGCTGCGATAGCGATAGGTCCGAGAAGCTCCGGAGCCAGCTTTGTGGTAAGGAAGATAGCTGTAGGACCGTCAGCACCGCCGATGATACCGATAGAAGCTGCCTGATTGCCGGTAAATCCGAGGCAAACAGCTCCGAAGAAAGCAAGGAATACACCCATCTGAGCGGCAGCTCCGAGGAGAAGGCTCTTAGGATTGGATATAAGCGGACCAAAGTCAGTCATAGCACCAACACCCATAAAGATCAGTGAAGGATAGATACCTGCCTTAACACCTATGTAAAGGATATCAAGGAGTCCACCGTTACGCATGATAGCACCATAGCTATGATAATCTGGGTGATCGTGATTGAGGAAGTTATCCCACAGGTCCATGTGGTAAAGAGCGTCCGTCGAGCCTGCACCGAAATATGAGAGATTTACGAGCAGACAGCCAAAAGCAATACCAACGAGAAGAAGCGGTTCAAACTTCTTTTTGATTCCGAGGTAAAGGAGAACACATGAAACAAAGATCATTAAGAGGTTCTTCCAGCCTCCGTCAACGAGAAAGCTATGGAAGCCAGAGCTTTCCCACAGGGTTTTAAGGGTTTCAAGAATATCCATTGTCGTTCCTCCTTATGCGATAACGATCAGAGGAGCGCCTGTGTCTACAACAGAACCCTTGCTAGTAACTACCTGAGCAACTGTACCGTCCTTAGGAGCTACTATTTCATTTTCCATTTTCATAGCTTCGAGAATAATAAGAATCTGACCAGCCTTTACTGTATCACCCTGTGCAACATCGACTCTGATGATATTTCCAGGCATAGGAGCTGTAACAGTTTCGCCTGCTGCTAGATTTACGGGAGCAGCAGGTGCAGCCGCAGGAGCGGGAGCTGCAGCCGGAGCAGCGGCAACAGGAGTAGCCGCTGCGGCTGGTGCAGGTGCAAGTGCCTCATATTCATCAAGAAGAACAGCCTTTCCCTGCTCTACCTCAACCTCATAAGTCTTACCGTTAAGAGTAACTTTATATTTCATGATTATTTGACCTCCTTAATGGAAATAAAGTGCAGCTCGTTGAGCGGCTTCTGCATTTTGTCGGCAACAATAGCCATTATCATAGCAGCTTCCTTATCAGGAACGTCAAAGAGCTTAACATGACCAGCTGAACCGGGAGCGAGAGGAAGATCCGCCTTGACCTCAGCGGCAACAGGTGCAGCCTTTACTTCAGCAGCAGCCTTTTTAGCTGCCTCTTCCTTGGCATTCTTCGACTTGAAGTATGCACCAGTGCAGTACAGAAGTATCATAAGACAAACAAGTCCTGCAAAAACTACTGTATATCCGAATATAGCAGTTATAGCTGCATCGCCGATGGAAATATCCTTTGTTCCCTCAGCCGCGGCAGAAAGAATAACATTATCAAACATGGTTCTTCCTCCTTACATAGCCTCGATAGTATAAACAGCTTCGTTTTCTTCCTTGGCTTTGCGTTCCTTCAAGAACTTAAGTGTCTGATCCGGATAGCATATATAGCTCATTACATCCTCTTCACTGCGGCAGAGATCGCCGAGAACCTTCTTAGCTTCAGCAAATTCCTCGCCTGTGCGCTTCTGATCCTCGATACGGCAGTCAACAGCTTCACTGTCACCGAGAACTTTATCTACAAGCTCCTTTGCGATTGGTGCAGGAGGATTGCCGTATTCGCCCTTTATATAGTTCTTTATCTCCTTAGAGATGTTCTTGTATCTTTCACCAACAAGTACATTTGTTACAGCCTGATTTCCTACCATCTGTGAAAGTGGAGTAACCAGTGGAGGATATCCCATATCTGCTCTTACCTTTGGTATTTCAGCAAGCGCAGCGTCAAACTTATCCATTGCGTGCATATCTGTAAGATTAGCTATCATATTTGAAAGCATACCGCCGGGAACCTTGTATACGAGTGCCTGTGCATCAGTTGCAAGGCTCTTTGGATTTAACTGACCGTTGTCAATATACTTCTGCTTGATAGGTTTAAAGTAGTCATTTACCTTATTTATGATATCTTCATTAAGACCGCTGTCAATACCATACTGGCTGAGAGCATAGTACATAGTTTCAGTTGAAGGCTGTGAAGTACCACCTGAGAAACATGATGTAGCGCAGTCAATAACGTCGATACCTGACTCGATAGCCTTTGTAATCGTCATATAAGCCATGCCTGTAGTACAGTGTGTGTGTAGTACGAGTGTCATATCACCAATAGCGTCCTTGATACCTTTTATAAGATGCTCTGCCTCATAAGGAGACATTGTACCTGCCATGTCCTTAAGGCAGATAGTATCAAAGCCCATAGTCTTGAGCTCCTTGCACATCTCAATATACTTGTCAACTGTATGTACTGGACTCTGTGTATAAGAGATACAGCCTGAAGCGATAGTCTTTTCTGTAGCATACTTCTTTGTTGCATTAAGAGCTGTCTCGATATTTCTGAAATCATTGAGAGCGTCAAAGATACGGATAACGTCGATACCATTCTTAATAGAAAGCTCAACAAACTTCTCAACTACATCATCGTGATAGTGCTTATATCCCAAAAGGTTCTGTCCTCTGAGAAGCATCTGGAGTCTGGTATTGGGAAGATGCTTTCTGAGATTGCGAAGTCTTTCCCATGGATCCTCTCCGAGATAACGTAGGCATGAGTCAAATGTTGCTCCGCCCCAGCATTCGATTGAATAATAACCTGCTTTGTCCATATCAGACAAGATGCCCTCATAATCCGAATATGGCAGACGTGTAGCCATCAGTGACTGATTGGCATCACGCAATACGGTTTCTGTCAGTTGCACTTTTTTCATGTACAAGCCTCCTCAAAAATATAAATCTGCATAGCAGATAAAATTACACTGTTTCCCTTATGGGAACAAGGATCAATGCTTTCCTGCAAAAATCCCAATCAAAAATTATTATAACATATACCGTTTGAAATTTCCACTATTTTTACAAAATTTGTATTTATTTTTTATATTAAACAAAATCATCTGGTAAAATGACAAAAGGACTCGCTTTATGCAAGTCCTTTTTTGCTATTTCATACTGTCTATATACTCTTTAATTGCGGTTTCTGCTGCAATACATCTTTTTTTGAATTCTGAAGCTGATATTCTCATTGCTCCGTTACCTAAAATTATCATTTGCTCCACTCCATCAGAAGTAGCAACACGGACACGGTGCTCCTTTGACAGTGTATGCGTTACTCTCTCGATATATGTATCTGCCGTTTCTGATTCCTTAGTGTATACTATATTTATATTACAGTATTTTTCCACATCACGATGCTTTCCTTTGACCTTATACGCATCAAAGACAAGGATAAGCTCGCAGCCTGCATATCCCTGATAATTGCACATTCTGTTTATAAGTTCTCCACGAGCCGCATCAAGGTTATCTTCTGCTATTTTTTTTAGGTCTTCCCATGAAAAAATGATATTATAGCCATCAACGAGAAGATAATCGGGTCCCGAATACTTTGGCAAACGTAAATTCTTGTCTTCTATATTTACAACTTTTGTCTTTTTGAAGGCTCTGCTAGGCTCACGTTTTATCTTTCCATAGGTCATCTCGAATATTGCCATAAGCTCTTCATCACTCACAGCCTTTTCAATAAACCGTGAGGCTTTCAAACTTTTTTCTTCGTAGCTTTCTTCGCTGTTGTTTAAATCAGCGGCAAAAGGAATATGCATACATTCCCAGACCTTATCCCATTTGACGTTATACCCTGCTCCGTGTGAACAAAATATAGAATCCGCGCAGTTTTCTGTATCACCGTCGCAGTCATAGCCTGTCTCGGCAATGATCCTTTCCGTATCATGACACTCTCTGTACCCGCTGAAATTCAGAGAAAGCCTTCCTTTTCCGCGGGTATAAGCAATGACCTCAGCTTGATAGCTGTTAAACTCGGAAACCGGTGCATAGCCTTTTATGATTGAAATATCTCCGTACATTTCAGGACTGCTGAATTCGGCAGACTTATGCTGTAAATCAGATATTGCTCTGCCGACATTTTCGTTTGGCACTGAAAGCTCATACTCGTAATAAGGTTCAAGCAAAACTGATTCAGCACTTCTCAATCCCTGCCTTACAGCTCTGTAGGTAGCCTGCCTGAAATCTCCTCCCTCTGTATGCTTCAAATGAGCTTTTCCTGCAACAAGTGTAAGCTTCATATCAGTTATCGGTGAGCCCGTCAGTACGCCTATATGAGTTTTTTCTGCAAGGTGTGTAAGTATAAGTCTCTGCCAGTTTCTATCAAGTTCGTCCTCTGAACATGACGAATCAAATACAAGTCCGCTGCCCAATGGGAGAGGTTCAAGTAGTATATGAGCTTCGGCATAATGCCTGAGAGGCTCATAGTGTCCTACTCCTTCAACAGGGAAACGTATCGTCTCCTTATAGGCAACTGCTCCGTCTGCAAACTCAGCAGCAAATTCGAATTTATCAAGAATCTTACGTGTAAGAACTTCTATCTGAACAGCTCCCATAAGCTGTATATGTATCTCTCGGTTCTGCTCATTCCACACAATATGGAGTTGTGGATCTTCATCCTCAAATAGCCTAAGGTCTTTCAAAGCATCATATACGTTAACTTCGTCGGGAAGTATTACTTTATATGTCATTACCGGTTCAATAAAAGCTCTGTCGCTATTCCTGATAAAGCCTATCCCCTGCCCTGCATAAGTTCCTGCAAGGCCTGTCACAGCGCAGACATCGCCGGAAAAAGCGGATTCGGAACTGCGAAATTTTTCTCCCGTATAAAATCTTATAGAGCTAATCTTACCAGTTATATCATTACTATCAATATCCCTGTAGTTGATCTCATCACGCATACAAAGCTTTCCGCCCATTATTTTTAAATGTGTGAGCCTTGTGCCCTTCTGATCATATGATATCTTATAAACCTTTGCGCCGAATTCGCTGCTGTAGACAGAAGGTAAAGAATAATCACGAAGTATACCTATAAACTCCTCAATTCCCTCCATTTTCAAAGCTGAACCGAAAAAGCACGGAAAGATCTCTCTATTTTTTACAGCCTCTGCGATATCAGTAGTATCTAGCCCGTTATCAGAAAGATACTTTTCCATAAGCTTTTCGGAGCAAAATGCGGAAACTTCTGCTATTTCAGAGCTGTTCCCTGTAAAATCAACACATTCTGCGGAAAGTTTGTTACTGAGATCATGAATTATAGAGCTTTTTTCTGCGCCTATGAGATCCATTTTATTTACAAAGATAAATACAGGCACCTCATACTTTTGAAGTAGCTTCCATAAGGTATGAGTATGGCTTTGAACTCCGTCTGTGCCGCTGATGACCAGTATTGCATAATCAAGTACGCACATTGTACGCTCAGTCTCCGCTGTAAAATCAACATGTCCAGGAGTATCAAGAAGAGTATATCTTATATCGTTCGCTGTAAACTCAGCTTGAGCAGAAAAAATAGTTATGCCGCGTTCTCTTTCTATAGAATCAGTATCAAGGGCGGAACTGCCGCTGTCAACTCTTCCGAGCTTGCGAATAGCACCAGTTTTATAAAGTATCGCTTCCGCGAGGGTAGTTTTTCCGGAATCTACATGGGCTGTTATCCCAATAGTTATATTTTTCATGGTCTCACCTCGGTATCATAAGATATTGGCTCTATTGTAGCATAAAAAAACAGTTTTGTCCATATACACTGCTGTAACCTTATACAGAAACTTTGAATATAATAATAAAAAGGAGAATGCTATGAAAAAAAGAATACGAAGATCAAACAAAAGGATACCCTTACTCCCATTTTTCCTTATAACTGTGTTGTTATTTTCTGCGTTAATGATAGAAAAGCTTTTAAGACCTGTAATAACTGAACAGGCTAAACATTTTGCTGAAAAGACATCCGCAGAAATCGTTGAAAGTACAGTTTCCGATTATCTCAGGGATAACCAGTACAAATACAGCGACTTTGCAGCAGTACTTTATGATGACAAAAAACAGGTATCATCAGTTGAGGCTTTATCTTATAACATTAATAAAGTCCAGTCCGAACTCACATACCTCATAAACCAGCGTATGAAAAAAGCAAAAGAAGTAACAACAACAATACCGATAGGTTCGCTGACACAAACCTGTTTATTAAATGGAAAAGGTCCGAAAATACATATAAAGCTCTGCCCGCTCGGCTCGGCTGACGTTAGTATAAAAAGTGAAATTACAGGAGCTGGAATAAATCAGACAAAACACAGCATATCAGCTATTATTGGGATAAAACTTACATCCTCAACCCCTGTCTATAAATTCAATTCAGAGACTAATTTTGAGTTTCTAATCGCCGAAACAGTAATAATCGGAAATGTACCAGATATATCACCGTTTTACAGTCAGAATTAAAAGTGTTATTTTTCTCCCTCAGCACATACCCATTTTTCACCTGATTTGGTATGTAACTTTACATTTATGAATCCTGCGTTTTCGAGTAATGACCGGAACTCTGCAAGAGAAGGATTAAAAAGACTGAATTTCTCAATTCCTTCTATGTCCTTTTCATCAAGTTCAGCATCCCCATGAATATCCGCAGCAATGAAAAGCTTTCCGCCTTTTTTGATCACACGCAAAACTTCTTTGAGATTTTCCGCCGGGTCTTTCCAGAAATAAAAACTCTCAACCGTCAAGACTTTATTAAAAAAGTTATCTTCAAACGGAAGCTTATCAACAGATGCTTTTATAATTCGTATTTTTCCGCATTCAACATCTTTAGCGTTGTGCTCCGTTGAAAGTCTAACCGATACGTCAGAATGATCTACTCCGTAAAGCTTACCTGTAACAACATCCGAGGAAATACGTCTCAATGCCTCTCCGCCGCCACAACCGATGTCCAGTATAATATCCGAAGATTCGGCTTCAAGAAAGCTAAGCGCCCAACCGGTAACACCTGAATGATGCACATTCATTCCCAAAAGCATTTCTACGCCTGCCTCTCCTTGCGGTTTCGCAGGATTGCCAAGCTCAGTTATTGATCTTTTAATATTTTCCATATTAACTCCTGAAATTAATACTAAAGGCTGACGCATGAAGCGACAGCCTTTATGCTTTTTATTCTACTGTTACACTCTTTGCAAGGTTTCTTGGCTTATCTACGTCGAATCCCTTTGCAACTGATACATAGTATCCAAGAAGCTGAAGAGGTATTACAGACAGACTGCCTGCAAAATGAGGATCAGTCTGCGGGATATATACTGTGAAATCAGCAAGATCCTCTATACTGTAATTCCCATAAGTAGTGAGTCCCATAAGTGAAGCACCTCGGCTCTTTACCTCCACCATATTGCTAACAGTCTTTTCGTAAAGCTCCTGCTGTGTGAGAACACCAATAACCGGAATTCCTTCCTCGATAAGACTTATAGGTCCGTGCTTGAGCTCACCAGCAGCATAAGCCTCGGAATGGATATAACTGATTTCTTTCATCTTGAGGCTACCCTCAAGACCGATAGCATAGTCAATACCACGTCCAATAAAGAATGCATCCTTAGCACCTGCAAGCTTGTTTGCAAACCACTGGATACGCTCCTTGTCTTCAAGGATCTTCTTGATTTTATCTGGGATAGTGAACAGCTCCTTAAGAAGCTCCTCGCATTGATCCTCAGACATTTCACCTCTTGCAACTGCAAACTGCATAGCAAGAAGATATCCGGCAATAAGCTGTGTGCTATAAGCCTTGGTAGTAGCAACTGAAATCTCTGGACCTGCAAGAGTATAGAATACATTGTCTGCTTCACGAGCAATGGATGAACCTACAACATTGACAATGCCAAGAGTCTTTATGCCCTTCTCCTTAGCTTCCCTCAATGCGGCAAGGCTGTCTGCAGTCTCACCTGACTGACTGATTATTATAACTAGACTGTTCGGAACAAGAGTCATCTTTCTATATCTGAACTCTGAAGCAAGTTCAACTCTTACTGGGATAGATGTAAAGTCCTCAACAACGTACTGTATAGCCATACCTACATGATATGCACTTCCGCAGGCAACAATGTAAATCTGGCTTATTTTCTGCATTTCCTCGTCAGTGAGACCGACATCTGAGAAGTCAATCTTTCCGTTCTTAACTACAGAATTGATAGTGTCACGAACTACCTTAGGCTGCTCGTGAATCTCCTTAAGCATGAAATGCTCATATCCACCCTTTTCAGCAGCCTCTGCGTCCCACTTTATCTCTGTGAGAGGTTTTTCGATCTCTTCACGGTCGATATTGTAGAATGTAACGCCGCCCTTTACTAGCTTTGCAATCTCCATATTGCCGATGTAGTAAACATTTCTCGTATATTTAAGTATTGCCGGAACGTCGGAAGCTACATAAGTCTCTCCGTTTGATATACCGATTATCATAGGGCTATCCTTACGTGCTGTATAGATCTCGCCAGGATAATCCTTGAACATAACTGCAAGAGCATAAGAGCCTCTTATTCTTATCATTGCACGTGCGATGGAATCAACAGGGCCAAGACCATATTTCTTGAAGTAATAGTCTATAAGCTTAACAGCAACCTCTGTATCTGTCTGTGAAACAAAAGTATAACCGCTTTTAACAAGCTTTTCCTTAAGTTCCTGATAATTCTCTATGATTCCGTTGTGAACGGCAATAACGTTTTCATCATCACTTGAATGCGGATGAGCGTTCAAAGCAGAGGGCTCGCCGTGAGTTGCCCAACGAGTGTGACCGATTCCGCAGTCGCCTCTTACTGCGTCACCGTTATTTGTCATTTCCTTAAGGACCTTAAGCTTTCCCTTAGCCTTTACAACTTCAGTTTCCTTTTCACCGTCTCTTACAGCGATTCCTGCCGAGTCATAACCTCTGTACTCAAGCTTTGAAAGACCGTCTAGCAGTATCGGTGCTGCCTGAGTACTGCCTGTAAATCCAACAATTCCGCACATATATCTGTTTCCTCCATTAAACTTTTCTTGATATCCTTAACATATCACCATACTACAGCTATAAAACGCCATATTACATTAATTATACAACAAACGATTATATTTGTCAACATAAAAATATTTAATTTATAATATCAATTTTTGGGGCTGCGCTGAGATGGGTTTTCAACTCTCATTACAGGACTCTTTTCGATCCTTGAGCCAAGTGGCGTATCAGACTTTACTTTCAGCTCAAAACTGTTCTGCTTCCTGTAATCGGAAGCGCCTTGTTTTTTGTATACCGACTTCATACTTGATTTCATTATGGAAACAGCAATAAACGCCACAACAAGACCTATGATAAGACATATAAGAAAAGCCTTTACAGGATTGAATGAAGGTTTTCTCAAATTCGTTTCCTGATATACTATACTATTATAATTGTTTTCATCAGTACTGAATTCAATTATACCGCTTTCATAGTCTCCGATGTCATAGTCTTCCGTCGCATCTTCCTCATCTATGAAATTGAATTCATAATCGGCAGCAGCAACCATTCCTGTCTGTGCTGAATATATTACAGCAGCAAAGCTCATTACTAACAGGATAAGTGAAACAATTGCTGTGACTGCGAAGCTTATTCTTCTTTTATACATTGCCAGTACCTCCTCAGCCAAGTCCCAGAAGGAGTGATATGCCAAAGCAAACTGCTGTAACAGCTGCAGTGATTCCCCAGAAGTACTTTGCGGAAGCTCCGTGATCAATCGGAAGATCTCCGACAAATTTTCCAGTCTGACCGTTCATTGCAAAGACATACTTCTTTCCGTCCCATGTAGTATTAAGTATCCATACAGGATAAAGGGCATATTTTGATTTTGCATTGTGTAAACATACAGAACCACTTTCTTTTGTTAGAGAATTGTATCCCTGAACAGTACCTGATATAATCTGTTCTGTAGTATTCTTTATTCTTTCGTTTGCACGTTCCACGCTCTGTTCGGCATCAATATCATATTTATCAGCAAGATATCCTGAAAGATATGCAGTTTTGAACTCAACTGCATCTTTGAAATCAAAGGGCTCTATAGATTCCATAAGCTCGTCCTGCATTTTTGACGAACCATCAACAGGAACAAGCTCGTATTGCACTATTCCCTCTCTTTGAACGGAGAAATAGCTTCTTTCAATATAATTGAACTTTCCGTCGCTCCAACTGCGCAGCTTTTCGCCCTTGAAGAGCATTTTTCCCTCTGCATCAGCGTCAAACAGCCAGACAGGTACATAAACTCCCTTTATTTCATCGATATGATTCTGATCCTTAAACACCTTCGGAAGAAGCTTTCTTCCTTCGATATGCTTGTTTAAGGCTGCCTTTGCAGCTTCCTTATCATATTTAAACGGAATAATATAATCAGGCTTAAGGGCTCCGGAAAAATTACCGGACATAACAACAGGATTGTCGCAATACGGGCATTTTGAAGCGGAAGTCGTAGCATCAGTAATTATCTCGCCACCGCAGGATTTGCAGGTATATACGCGCATATTCTCTTTTTCTTCAGACTGCCATTCGCTTCCGGCAGAAGTCTCCCACTCCATATCATCTTCCTTGATATGTTCAAGACAATTATCGTGATCCTTTATAGAATCAACATCGAATTCAGATTCGCAGAATGGACATCTCATTTTCTGAGATCCTGAGTTAAATTCGAGCTTTCCGCCGCATGCGGGACATTTATATTCTATTACATCAGACATTTATTTCACCTCTGTAATTATTAGTCTTTTAATCAATGCCGGATCATAAAATCCTTTATGCTCCAGACCTTTTGTTCTTCATATCTCACGGATTTGAAGTACACCATTTTTTTTGACAATTTTTTCCGTATACTTTTCGCTAAATAGTAATTGAATAAAGACATAAAATAAGCAAAAAACAAAATCAAAACAATTGCTCTCATTCCAGTTCTTTGTAATGACAAATATGCGCAAGCAAACAGCAATGCCTGCAATAATGGAAATATCAGTAATGACAAAGTGACTACTTTATTTTTTTTAGGTACATTATCGACACGCAACTTTCCTGTTTGTCCGTTCATGGCATAAGTGAATTTCTCATTATTATAGTTTATATTTAGGAGCCATACAGGTACAAGATAATATGAAAGCTTCCTGTTATGTATATATCGATTCATATCAATTCTCAGAAGCCTGTCCATTTTTCTGCCTGTATCTAACAGCTTTTTATCTTCTATTTTATTTGAAAATGCTTTAACGCCGGATTCTTCATTGTAAATAGACTGCAATGCATAATCGGTGCTTTTCATAGCGTTTTCTGCTCCTATAATATATCTGCTGGCAGAAAAACCTGCAATATAAGATTCAGAAAAATCTTCCGCATCACTATATTCATAAGGCAGAAGCGAATAAAACACTTCTTCGCATATATCCACATCATTTGCAAGTATAGGATAGTGCTTTACACTTATATCAAAGCTTTCATCCGGTTTATATGTGCAACTGTACCTCCATACTGGTATGTAACAACCTACTATTTTTTTTTGAACATC
The DNA here is from genome assembly GCF_017650195.1 of Ruminococcus sp. Taxonomy (GTDB): domain Bacteria; phylum Bacillota; class Clostridia; order Oscillospirales; family Ruminococcaceae; genus Ruminococcus. Next base: position 11,794 of record NZ_JAGCFH010000008.1, read on the forward strand.
CTTACTTCTGAACTCCCTGGGAACACTTTCGAACTCCGATATATATTCCGAATATTTATCAAGAAATGTCTTTGAGGGTACTTTAAATGGTATCACCTTATCCGGACGAATATCACCATCAAAATCTGAAGAAATTATTACATAATGCTTGCAAAAAGGACATTTTGCAGTAGCATAGAATGCTTTGGTTATAATCTTTCCGCCACAAGAAGAACATCTGAACTCTTCAAGCTCGTCTACCTCATAAGGCTCCCATACATACTTTGCTCTTTCAACCCAATCAAAATCCGAGAGTTTTTCCTCGGTAACTTCGTCAAAATGGGAGACTATATACTCTTTATCATAGGTATTTGAACAGAAGCTGCAGGTAACCCTTTCCATATTTATGTCATAATACATCGGAGCTCCGCAGTTAGGGCATTTGTATTCGGTCACATCTGCCATATTTGCACCTCTTAGCAGTATATTATTTAAAACGGGCAGACGCTAAGGTCCGCCCGTTTATTTATGATTTATTTTACAATATCGTCATCATTGAAAGGATCGCCGCACTCAGGACAGAACTTCGGAGGATTCTTAGGATCCTCAGGCTCCCATCCACACTTATCACACTTGTATAGTGGTGCGCCCTCAGGCTTTTTCTGGCCGCAATTAGAGCAGAATCTGCCCTTATTTACAGCTCCACAGTCACAGGTCCAGCCGTCAGGTGTTAGTACTACAGGCTTTGCCTTTCCGCAAGAAGAACAGAACTTGCCTGTATTTGTCTCGCCGCACTCGCACTTCCATGAATCTGCAGAAGGAGCACCTACTACCGGCTTAGCAGCCTGCTGTGCCTGATTCTGCTGAGCCATGCCAAATAGGTTCTGAGCGTTAGTGCCGCCAGCCTGTTGAGCCATACCCATACCGAAAAGTCCCATAGCAGCGCCGTTAGGATTGTTTGCAGCATTCTGCATAGCCTGTGCCTGTGCTTCAACGAGAGTTGCTGCAGCATTGCCAGGATCACGATTCCATGCTCTGTCTTCAAACTCCTGGATTCTCTTTGTGTCCTCTTCGGAGATAGTAGCTGAATTGATATTAACAGTCCAGATCTTTAGACCTCTCTTCTCTCTCCACATAGGATCGACTTCGGTCTCAATAGCAGCCTTTACTTCTCTCTGTCTTCCAGGGAGCTGATCGTATCTTATGCCTGAAGCAGAGATAGCTGCGAAAGCAGGCTGGAGAGAATCAAGGAACTCGCTCTTGAGCTGATTATCAATCTCAGAACGGAGGAAACGCTCCTTAACGTCACCGCATACATTCACATAAAAAAGTACCGGATCTGCGATCTTATAAGAATAGATACCGTTGCAACGAACACCTACTGTAAAGCTTCTTCCGAGGTCCTCGTAAGCAACCCTGAAAGGAACGGGATTCTGCGTACCAAATTTATTGTCAAGGATCTCTTTCATATTAAAATAGTATATTCTCTGATCCTTTGCAGCAGTTCCGCCGTGCTTGATACGTTCCCACATTTCCTTGAACATATCTTTAAGACCTGTACCAAAGCTGCTGTTGAAAATACTCGGAGAGGTACCAGTCTGATACTTGTATATACCTGGCTCTGTAGCAATCTCTGTAACCATGCCCTGATCGACCATTATCATAGCCTGACCTTCATGAACTACTATACCGCTTCCGTCAGAAATAACATTATCATTTCCCTTGGTGTTGGAAGAATGTTTTCCGAGCTGCTTCTTTGCTCTTACAACAAGAACGTCAGAAGGCAGAGCGTCACAAGTATAGAACTCTTCCCATGTATCGGCAAGAGTCTGAGATGCTCCGACGAGAGCTGCCTGAATAATACCCATAATTATAGCTCCTTTCGGGAAATAATCCCTAATATAATAATATTTCGCGGAAAATAGCTATTTTTCCGTCATTTCCGTGTCAGTAAAAAACTAACATATTGTAATTATAACATATTTTAAGGAAAAATGCACTACCTTTTAGCATTTTTTTCCTTTTCAATATATATTTTTATCATTTAACTTAATTTACTCCCATTCCTTCCAGACCTCAGGGCAATAACCTATGGTTGCTTTTGCTCCGTTCCTGACAACAGGAGTAACAATTACCTGTGGATTTTCAAGTAACTTTTCTTCCATGTCCTCCTCGGAAAGATAATTAAGCAACGCAAGAAGATCTTTATCCTTTGAAGCGCTGTTTATAAGTTTGTCTGTACCGCCAACTGCTTTCTTGACATTATTAAACTCTCCGCGGCTCATCCCCTTTTCCTTCATATCAATAAACTGATACTTGATACCGCGCTCCTTGAAATAACGTTCAGCCTTTTTACTGTCAAAACACTTTTTGGTTCCGAATATCTGAATATTCATATTCAATCCTCCGATGCAAATGCAAGATCCATATTTTCAGCCGCTTTTACAAGCTCAAAAACGATATCATGGAGCGCTAGACCATTCTGTGCAAAATAAAGTCTTATAGCAGAAAAACGTGAAAACAATGGTATCTCGCAGGACAGCGAAACAGGCTTGCCGTCTGTTCCGTTCCATGTAAGCGTACCGCAGGGCGTACCCATGCCGAAAATCGTAAGAGGTATCTGCGCCAAAGGACTTTGAGTGGACGAAGCGGTTACAGTCACATTATACCAGCCCGGCTCTTTCAATGTTAGTGCAAAAGCATGATTCTGTCCTTTAACACACTTTACACCGCTGAGATCAATTTTCAGATACTTGTCGATATCATAGAATATGACAGGTTCATTGGAATCTTCCTCGCTGTCAGCACGATTAATTATCTTCACTGTATCAGCCTCGCCTATTATTCTCTTCATTGCATCTGTAGTCATTACAAAACCAAGAATATTAGCTGCATTACGCTGTAACTCAGCTCTTGAAAGTACGCCCATTTCCAGTGCGGATATTATGTCCTTATCAACACCAGCGCTATCTGAGCAGACCATATATACATCGTTCTGAGCTCTTATCATCGGTACATAATAGCTTCTCTTAGGTTCGTTGCCGCGGAAATTCACATTAGCCCACCAGTCAGTCATAGTAAAGCCCTTAAATCCCCATTCGTTCCTTAGTATGACAGTATTGAGATCGTAACTTCCTGCCGTCCAAAGACCGTTTACTGAACCGTATGTTGTCATTATGGTCTTTGCTCCGCCTTCTTTCACGGCTATCTCAAAACCTTTTAGATATATCTCGCGCAGGGCTCTTTCCGAAACGACCGAGTCAAGGAAATGCCTGTTGGTTTCCTGATTATTTGCGCAGCAGTGCTTTACTGTACCGGTAACACCCATTTCATGTAATCCATTAAGTTCTGCTGCGGCAATCTGACCTGTAAGGTAAGGATCCTCTGAGAAATATTCAAAATTACGTCCGTTGAGGGGATGACGATGTATATTCATGCCCGGACCTAGAAGACAGTCTACCTTGTTAGCCTTCATTTCCGTTCCTGTGAATATGAAAAGATCACGAACAAGCTCCCTGTTGAAAGTGGATGCTATCAGAGTACCGTTTGGCAGGCTGAAAGCCTTGGTACCGCAGTCCAAACGCATTCCGGAAGGACCATCAGAGCAGCAGCATGCAGGAATACCAAAGCCAGCAAGCTCGTCTGACACTCCACCGAAAGCAGATGCAGTGCCTGGTGTAACTCTCGGACTTCCCATTCCCTCACCGCGTACTATGCTTGAAAGAGCGTTATCCGAAAGCTGAGCAATAAACTCCTTCATGGTATTCTTTCCGCTTTTAACATCTTTAAGTTTTATTCCCTTATCGCCAGTATATTTTATTTCATCAGGTATTCCTTCTGTATAGCGTTTATCCTCGTCTACACTGCTCAAAGGTGCCTTTTCCATAATAAAGCTGTATGCTTCTCCATGCTTCTGCGGTTTAACACGCTCAAATACCGTAACAGGCGCCATTGCCTGAGAGCATTTTTCAACAACGATCGTTTTGTCTTGTACAAAACTATAGACCTTATTTGCCGAACGCACATCGGTACCTGCATAGAATACATATTCTCCGTCCTCAAGTACCCAGCAGTATTGATATCCGGAAGCTCCGAAATCATCATATGAAGCAAGCTTTTCCATATTTACTGATATTGTGATATTCTGTGACTCGCCGGGCTTAAGCTCCCTTGTTTTCTCAAAACCGCAAAGCTCTCTTGCAGGCTGACCGAGCTTGCCCTGAGGCTTGCATATATATATCTGAACGACTTCTTTGCCAGGATATTTTCCTGTATTGGTGACCTTAAAGGCAAACATGAGCTCTTTTTCACCACTGATTGAAATAGGCTCAATATCAAATGAGGTATAGGAAAGACCAAATCCAAAAGGATAAAGTACCTTTTCTTTAGCAAAGGTCTCAAACCAGCGATAACCCACATAGATATCCTCAGCATAGACATCTCTGTCCTTACCGCCAAAATATGCGTCTGAAGGATAATCACTTATCTCACTTGCTATTGTATCAGGCAGCTTTCCCGACGGGCTAACCTTTCCGGTAAGTACAGCCGCCGTACCTGTTCCGCCTGTCATTCCGCCCTGCCATACGTATAATAAAGCATCAGGGCTTATGCTGTTTATATTATTGATATCTATCAGACTTCCGACATTAAGAAGTACTATTACCTTGCTGAAATGCTTTCTTACTTTTCTGAGCATATCTATTTCCAGCTCGGATAAGAGGTAGGAGCCTGGCTCTGTTTTTGCATCCTGCTCCTCACCGGCAGTTCTACCAATTATAACAATAGCTCTGCTACCATTTGCAGCAGCAGCCTCAACAATGCTGTCATCAAGAGGCATTTCCTTCTGTGACCACGGTTCGCCCCCCCAGCCGTCACCCTGTTCAAAGGGATTTTCTTCGTCCCACTTTCGATAGATTTCAAGAAGCTCTTCATTTATCTTTACACCTGCTTCAAGCATTCCGTCAACTATGCCAGTGACCTTTGAAACATTGACCATTCCGCCTGAACCAGTACCGCTTTTATAATAATGTAGCTGTATCCTTCCGAATACTGATACCGTTTCGTTCATATCAAGCGGCAGGGCACCGTTGTCGTTCTTAAGCATAACAATGCCTTCCGAGACTGTTTCAGCTGCCTTTGCAAGATATTTTTCCCAATCGAGTATTTTTTCCATAGATACCACCTCTCTGTTAAAGTAAGTGATTATATTATAACAAATTATTCTTTTTTTTGCAAGGGTTTTGATTCAGTTTAAACAAAAGAATTGATACAAAAACAAAAAACGGCAAAGCCTCAGCCTTGCCGTTCAATTTGTATATATCAGCCAAAATATCTCTTGAGAAGCCCTTCAAATGCCTTACCGTGACGAGCCTCGTCCTTTGCCATTTCATGAACTGTATCATGGATAGCGTCAAGATTGAGCTCCTTAGCTCTCTTAGCGAGCTTAAGCTTACCCTCTGTAGCGCCATGCTCGGCAGCAACTCTCTTTTCGAGATTTTCTTTTGTAGAGGAAGAGAGAACCTCTCCTAAAAGTTCTGCAAACTTTGCAGCGTGCTCAGCCTCCTCGTAAGCAGCCTTTTCCCAGTATGCGCCAATCTCAGGGTAGCCTTCCCTGTATGCTACTCTTGCCATTGCAAGGTACATACCAACCTCTGTACATTCTCCGGTGAAATTTGAACGAAGACCGTCAATTATCTCAGTATCTGTTACAGCCTTTGCTACTCCGAGCTCGTGCTCACAAGCAAATACAAGTTTACCGCCTGTTTCCTTTTCAATAAACTTTGAACCGGGAACTCCGCACTGAGGACATTTCTCAGGGGGTGCATCTCCTTCGTGAACGTATCCGCAAACGGGACATACATAAGTCTTCATAATCTTTTTCCTCCATTATTATAAAAATATTATTGAGTCCTAGCTAAGACAGATGCCTTGCTTATATGGACATAATCAAACCGAATGTTTAACTCTGTCGTGCTCTTCCGCACGCTTTCCATTATTGAAGCGGTCAAGAGTACCTACAAGGTAACCGGTGATTCTTCTTATCCTATCAAAGGGAACATCTTTGGCAAAATCGTACTGAAGATCGACATAGTCTCCGTCAATCTTTACGGTCATACCAAGTATCTCTCTGTCACTGTACTTCTTTTTGCCGTAATCAATATAAGCATTAATTTCGTCCTGAGAAATCTGTTCGCCTATAACATTTACATTCATTGTAATCGACCTCCGTAAAAATTTGTATTGACTATAGTATTGACATTTGACTGAATATATTGTATCATATAAAAAACAAAAAATCTGTTGCTTATGCAACAAAGGAGCTAAAAAATATGTTACCTGAGGATAACGTTTTATTCAAGGGAATAAATCCCGAAGACTGCCGCCGTATGATAACCTGTTTCAATGCAGATATAAGAGCATTCAAGCCCAACAGCCGTATAATGGACTACTCTGACAATCCAGATAAACTTGGCATTATTCTTAACGGCACGGCTGTTATGGTAAGATACGATGTAAATGGTGTGCGCTCTATAATGGAATCTCTCGATGAACAGAGCGTATTTGGCGTGTACTTCACCTTTACAGCCTCCCAACGAAGCGGTATAGAGATAGTTGCAGAAAGCGAATGTGAGGTAATGTTCGTCAGACGTTCGGAAATAACCAAAAGATGTGAGAACGCCTGTCAGTGTCATTCAAAAGTGGTTGAAAACCTTCTTGACCTAATGTCGGAAAAAGCTATCTCTCTAAATGAGCGGATAGAAGTCCTCAGCCAACGTTCGATTGAAGACAAACTCATAAGCTGTCTGAGTATCATTGAAGAAAAGACACCTAAGGGAAAAGCCCCTCAGATACCATTTTCCACCACCGCCTTATCGGATTACCTGTGCGTGAACAGGAGCGCTTTGCAGCGTGAGATATCAAGGCTTAAAAGAGAGGGCGTACTTACTATATCCAAGAGGAAATTCAAACTCATGAGATATTCCGATTAGACATATTGACAGCAATAATTATATATGATATAATATCAGTTGTATTTTCAACTTGAAAGGAACAGATCAAAATATGACATGGGAAATAATCAAAACGATAATACTCGGAATAGTTGAAGGCATTACTGAATGGCTCCCTATAAGTAGCACAGGTCACCTGATACTTGTAGAAGAATTCCTCAAGCTCGACAAATCAGAAGATTTCAAGGAAATGTTCGACGTTGTTATACAGTTCGGCGCAATACTTGCCGTTGTTGTAATCTTCTGGAAGAAGCTCTGGCCCTTCGGAAAAAAGGATAACGCTCATCCGCTCAACAAATCTCCCTTGGGTCAGATGATAAAGACCGATATCTTTCAGATGTGGTTCAAGGTGCTTGTAGCCTGTATCCCAGCCGCTATCGTCGGCTTCCTTCTTGACGACTGGATTGATGAGCATTTCTACAATCCGTGGACAGTTGCAGTGGCTCTGATAGTCTTCGGTATCGCCTTCATAGTTGTTGAAAACTGGAACAAAAGCAGGAAACCAAAGATAAATACAATCGCAGAACTCACATACAATGCAGCACTGATAATCGGTATATTCCAGCTCATAGCCGCTATATTCCCCGGAACATCACGTTCAGGCGCTACTATCGTAGGAGCTCTTCTTATCGGAGTTTCAAGAACTGTAGCTGCTGAATTCACATTCTATCTTGCTATTCCCGTAATGTTCGGCGCAAGCCTGCTGAAGCTTGTTAAATTCGGTTTTGATTTTACCGGCAGCGAGC
>NZ_JAGCFH010000115.1 GCF_017650195.1 Ruminococcus sp.
CGGTTTAGTAATAGTGTATTGCTATTGAAGATTAAAATTGTGCATTTTGTCGTTTTATGTTTTTAACCATCCTTTTTCGGTTGCGTCATCAAGAATTGAAGCGATTAGCTCAGCAATTCTGTCAGATTCGGCGAAATATTCTTCATTCCTTTTAAGCACTTGTTCCTTCCGGATACCATGTTCTTGCCATGATATTCCTTTTCTTGTGTAATTCAGAAGCAGTGGCTGCAACCTGTCGAGGAGCGCTGCAAAACGAGCCTCTTTTGTATGACTGTCTTCAAATTCGAGCCACAACTCGTAGAATTCACTGCACTGGTCTTCGGGAAGCATACCAAATATACGTCGGGCTGCTTTTTCTTCACGTTCTGCTTTTGATTTATTTCCTTCTGTATCGTAGCAGTACGTATCTCCGGCATCAATTTCAACAACATCGTGTATGAGTACCATTTTCATAACCTTTGTAACATCTATCTGACAATTAGCATATTCTGATAGAAGAAAAGTCATTACAGCAAGATGCCAGCTGTGTTCAGCGTCATTCTCCTTTCTGTTTTCGTGGAGTACATAAGTTTGACGGTACAGATTTTTCATTTTATCCAGTTCAAGCATGAAGCTTATCTGCTTTTTGAGTCTTTCTTTCATATATTTCTCCTTAAATAACCATTCCACCGTTTACGCCAAGGATCTGCCCGGTTATATATTCAGCTTGATCCGATGCGAGGAAAACTACTGCATCTGCAATATGAGAGGGCTTTCCGAAGTATCCAATGGGGATATCTTCCTTGATTAGCTCAAGGTCTTCTTTGGAAAAATGTTTGTTCATTTCTGTCATTATAAAACCTGGGGCCACACAGTTGACTCTTATCCCAGAAGGAGCGACTTCCTTTGCTAGAGCCTTGGTAAAGCCTATAAGCCCCGCTTTTGAGGCAGAATAATCAACTTCGCATGAAGCTCCGCATTGTCCCCACATTGAAGATATGTTTATGATATTGCCGCTTTTTGCATTGATCATACCGGGAAGTACTGTTCTTGTACAGTTCATTGCGCCTTTCAGGTTTATATTTAGGATTTCATCGGCTTTATCAGGTGATATCGAGGTAAAAAGGTCAATTTCTGATATCCCTGCGTTATTAACGAGAAGATCAAGTCTTTCGACAGTCGCGATTGCTTTTTTTACGGCACTTATATCTGATACATCGAAGCATAAAGCTTGACCGTGTATTTCTTTCGCAAGCTTTTCAGCTTTTTCTTTTGAATGAGCGTAATTGACATATACAAAATATCCGTCGGAAGCAAGCCTTCTGCACACTGCCTCGCCTATGCCGCCACAGCCGCCGGTTACAAGTGCTTTTTTCATTTTTATCTCCTTTGTTTACTGTATTTCTTTACATTATATCACATTTCAGCATAAAAATCCAGTATGATACTTGAAATTAATGTGAATTCATGTTACAATATAATATATTTTCTTAGGAGTGTTTAATTTGGATCAGAAAAAAATCGACCGAATAAATGAGCTTGCTCATAAATCTAAATCTGTAGGACTTACTGATGCTGAAAAGGCTGAGCAGACAGAATTGAGAAATGAGTACAGAAGGGCTGTCACCGGAAATCTTGCGGCTCAGCTCAATAATACCTACATAATGACGCCTGACGGAAAAAAACGTAAAGTAGGCAGAGGGACGTGAAAATATGAGTGATAAAGAGCTTTTTACGGTTGCTGTAAATTCGGCATCTCGAGCTTATTCAAAGTATTCCGGATTTTCTGTCGGCGCAGCTCTGCTTACCTCTGAAGGAAGACTTTTTACAGGCTGCAATATTGAGAATGCCTCATATTCTTTGACAAACTGTGCCGAAAGGACTGCCGTATTTAAAGCTGTCTCAGAAGGTTATACCGATTTTGAGGCAATAGCCATTGCTGGAAGCATGAATGATGATTTTTCTAAGCCATGTTTTCCGTGCGGAGCCTGTTTGCAAGTATTGAGCGAGTTTTGCGGCAGTGAATTTAAAATAGTACTTTCGGACGGCGAGTACAAATTGTCTGATTTCCTTCCGAAAGCTTTCAGCGAGGAAAGCATGAAATGATCTCTATCGAGGAGATAAAAGCTGAAAAGTCAAATTTTATGGATCTTTTGCTTATCGGTGATGAACAAGAAGAAATGATAGTCAAGTATCTTGACAGAGGCAGACTGTTTGTGTTAAAGAACAATGAAACGGTTTGTGCCGCCATTGTGGTTACCGACGAGGGCGATTTTTCACTCGAATTGAAGAATATCGCTGTATATTCTGAATTCCAGCGGCAAGGGCTCGGAAGAATAATGATAGATTATATTGAACGTAAATTTTCAGGGGCATTTCTGCGATTAACTGCCGGAACTGGCGATAGTCCACTGACAGTTCCTTTTTATGAGAAATGCGGCTTTAAAAGAAGTGGTATAATCAAGAATTTTTTTATTGATAATTACGATCATCCGATAATCGAAGCGGGTGTTCAATTGTGTGATATGATATGTTTTGAAAAGGAGCTCTCCTCAGATGGTAAAACAGATAGAGAAGGTTTTGCCGAAATACGGTGAAAATATTATAGTTGGCGTAATGTATAAACGCCATTTTGAATGGTATGTCGCTCCGAAGAAGCTTTGGAAAATGGATTATAAAAAGCTTTATTCAGTATGGAAAGTAGTTTATAAAAGGAGCGGAAGGACTTTGTCTCAGCTTGAAAGAGATATCGGTTCCTATGAAAAATTCTGTGAAATACGCTGGGGAATTGAGATACTCAATAGTGACACAGCAAATACTTTCCTTGCTCATTTGTTTAAATGCCGTTATTCCGCCGATGAACTAAGACTGCTTCGTATGGTTACACGCGACGACCAGAAAAACGATTATGACGCATCTTTATTCATTGATTTTGACAACAGAGTTATGTATTCACAGTTCCCTAAGCCTGAAAACTTTGAGATATTTGTTCCTTCAGGCTGGACAGGAAGCTATGAAGACTTCATGTCTTTTATCCCTGATGATAAGAGATATTGATTCGGAGGAAATATGCTTAAAGATCTTATTGAAAAGCACCTTCTGGAGGTGCAGAAGCCTTCACGCTATATTGGCGGAGAGGTTGGAAGTATAATTAAGGACAAATCAAAGGTAGACGTTAGATTTGCCTTTTGCTTTCCAGATACGTATGATATAGGTATGTCGCATTTAGGCATGAAGATACTTTATTCACTGACGAATGAGCGCGAGAACTACTGGTGTGAACGCTGTTTTGCTCCAGGAGAGGATTTTGAAGCAATCATGCGGGAATACGAAATACCGCTTTATGCACTTGAAAGCCTCGATCCAATCAAGAATTTTGATTTTATTGGCTTTACTATGCAGTACGAGCTTTCATATACGAACGTGCTGAATATGCTTGATCTTGCTGGTATACCTATATTTGCCAGTGAAAGGACTCAGGAACTGACACAGATAGTCATTGCCGGAGGTCCATGTGTATGTAATCCGGAGCCTCTCGCAGATTTTTTTGATATTTTTGTGCTCGGAGAGGGCGAAGAGGTAAACCTTGAACTCATGGATTTATATCATGAAATGAAAAAACAGGGTGCTTCGAGAGATGACTACCTTCGCAGAGCATCGCATATAGAAGGCGTGTATGTGCCTAAATTCTATAATTACGTATATAAAGATGACGGAACTATAGAAAAGATTGACGTTTTGGAGGGAGCTCCTGAAATTATAAGGAAGCGTATCATCAGGGACTTTGACAAGGTGTACTATCCTGAGAATTTTGTTGTTCCTTTTACCGAAATAGTACAGGATAGGGTATCTGTGGAAGTACTAAGAGGCTGTATAAGAGGCTGCCGTTTTTGTCAGGCTGGGTTTATATACAGACCGTTCCGTGAAAAGCATGCTGAAACTATATGCAAAGAAGTAAAAGCGCTTTGTGAAAATACAGGATACGATGAGGTCTCACTAGCTTCGCTCAGTACAAGTGACCACTCTGAGATAGATCCAATGCTGACAAAGCTTCTTGATTATACGGTAAGCGAAAAGATCAATCTTTCTCTTCCGTCACTTAGAGTAGATAATTTCTCAGAATCACTGCTCGAAAAGATAAAAAAAGTCCGTAAGAGCGGACTTACATTTGCTGCTGAGGGCGGCACACAGAGACTACGAGATGTTATAAATAAAAATGTTAGCGAAGATGAGATAATGAATACCTGCCGTATTGCATTTGAAGGTGGATATTCCAGCGTCAAGCTCTATTTTATGATGGGGCTTCCAACCGAGACTGATGAGGACATCATAGGTATTGCTGAGCTTGCTAACCGGATTATAGACCTTTATTACAGTATAGAAAATCGTCCAAAGGGAAGGGGAGTACAGATATCTATCAGCTGTGCTACTTTTGTGCCCAAGCCTTTTACTCCTTTTCAGTTTGAACCACAGGATACAAGAGAAATGATAGAGCATAAGCAGAAACTATTGCTTGATTCGGTTAAGACCAAAAAGATAAAGGTCAGCTATCATAATCCTGATGTTAGCCTGCTTGAGGTAATACTTGCAAAGGGAGACAGACGTCTGTGCAGATCTATTTACACTGCATGGAAAAAAGGCTGTAAATTTGATAGTTGGGATGAATATTTCCATTTTGACAGGTGGCTCGAAGCTTTTGAGGAATGCGGTATAGATACATCATTCTATGCAAACCGCCGTTTTGAATATGATGAGATACTCCCTTGGGATCATTTCGATTACCTTGTAACTAAAGAGTTCCTAATAAGAGAGAACAAGACTGCTCACCAGTCGAAAACCACTCCGAATTGCAGGCTCAGGTGTTCTGGCTGCGGTGTCAATAAAAAAGTCGGGAGGGAATGCTTTTGATTCGTGTAAGAGCAACATTTGAGAAGTGCGGACGTGCAAGGTATATATCACATCTTGACCTAAATCGCTGTATGCTCAGGATATTCAGACGTTCTAGACTTCCTATATGGTACACAGAGGGGTTCAATCCTCACCCATATTACAGCTTTGCACTTGCTCTTTCTCTTGGTTTTGAGAGTAGCTGTGAGATTCTGGATTTCAATCTCAACGAGGATATACCTTTTGACGAGATAAGGGATAAGCTCAACGCTGTCATGCCAGAAGGAATGAGGATAGTCAGCGTTGCTGAACAAAAGCAAAAGATAACAGCCATTACTGAGGCAGAATACAGCTTCTCATTAATTACTTCTAACACTGACGGTCTGTATGAGGATATCAGCAGGCTACTTGCACTTCCTGAGATACTTATGGAAAAGAAGACCAAAAAGGGATTGAAGACCGTTGATATAAAGCCGAGTATAAGGGTAATGAGCTGCGTAAAAGGCGATGATTCAGTAAATATGTTAATTAGGCTTCCTGCCGGTACACAAACAAACTTTAATCCGACGCTTTTTATAGATGCTCTGAAAAATATAGGCGGTACAGAGTTTGAGGTGCCAATAATCCGCCGTACAGGAATTTTTTGCGAAAACAATGAAATTTTTTCATAAAAACACTTGCATTTTCCTTCAAAGTATGTTATCATATAAAAGCATTTGAAATCCGTTCGGGCATTTTTATGTCCGGATGAGGGTTAATGCCGAAAGACATTAAATCGGATAGTCCGCTGCCTGCTGCTCATTATTAATGAGCAATGTGTATTAAGTACACATATTTAACGTAGAATTTATCCCGTATATGCTGAATGCTGAACAGCTTATGTGGGACAGGTAAGAATGTTC
>NZ_JAGCFH010000116.1 GCF_017650195.1 Ruminococcus sp.
AAAGGAGACTGAGTTTACTCTCCGTCCCGAAGGCACTGCCGGAACTATACGTGCAATGTTACAGAACGGACTTCTGAATGAAGCGCTTCCGCAAAAGGTATATTATATGCTGTCCTGCTTCCGCCATGAGCGCCCTCAGGCAGGAAGACTGCGCGAGTTCCATCAGTTTGGCGTTGAAATGGCTGGCAGTCCGGCACCTTCTGCTGATGCAGAGGTGATACTTCTTGCAAAGACACTTCTTGACAGACTTGGATTGAAGAATATAGAGCTTCATATTAATTCTATAGGTTGTCCAGCCTGCCGTGCAAAGTATCATGAAGCCCTTAGAGCTTATTTCGAACCGCATAAGGAGGAGCTGTGCGATACTTGCAAGGAAAGACTCGTCAAAAATCCTATGAGACTTCTTGACTGTAAGAGCCCTATATGCAAGGAGATAGGCAAGGATGCCCCGATGATCCTCGATTATTTATGTGAGGAATGTAATGAACATTTCGAGCTTTTCAAGAAATATCTAACAAAATTTGGTATCGAATATATCGTGGACCCAAAGATAGTCCGCGGACTTGATTATTATACGAAATCAGTATTTGAGTTCATTACAACGGAGATAGGCGCTCAGGGAACTGTATGCGCAGGCGGACGTTACGACGGACTTATCGAACAGCTCGGCGGTCAGCACGTTCCGGCTCTTGGTTTCGGTATGGGCTTTGAAAGACTTCTACTTGTTATGGACAAGCAAGGCTGTGATTATCTTACTCCTAAAAAGTGCGATATATATTTTGCCACAATGGGCGATGCTGCTCTTGAAAAAGCTATGGAACTTGTAAAGGGACTGCGTGAATTCGGCTATTGTGCAGAATATGATCTAATGGGCAGAGGCATAAAGGCACAAATGAAATATGCAAATAAGATCGGTGCAGCTTATACCATGGTCCTCGGCGATAACGAGCTTGAAAGCGGCAAAGCAAAGCTTAAGGAAATGGAAAGCGGCAGCGAGGTAGAAATGCTCCTTAACGATAGTTTTACCGCTAATTTTGAAAATGAATACTTTAATAAAATTCTGGATGTAATGGACGAAGACGGTAACGGTTCGCTGTTCACATTTACAGGGGAGGATAAATAAAATGGCAGATAGTATGAAAGGTCTCAAGCGCACACATTACTGCGGAGAGGTGACCGAGGTAGGCAAAGAGGTCGTTGTAGGCGGATTTGTAGATAGGATAAGAGACAAAGGCGGAGTAATTTTTATTGTACTCAGAGACAGGACAGGCGTTGTTCAACTGCTTTTTAACGATGAAACAGATCGCGAGCTCTTTAACAAGGCTGCTTCATGCAAGAGCGAGTATGTTCTTATGGCAAAGGGTGAGGTTCGTGAGCGTGAGAGTAAGAACGACAAGCTCAAAACAGGTAATGTTGAGATATTTGTCAATGATCTTAGGATACTTGCCAAGGCACAGACTCCTCCTTTTGAGATAGTTAACGAAACAAAAGTAAACGACGAGCTTAGACTCAAATATCGTTATCTTGACCTCAGACGCGCGCCACTCCAGCAGAATATAATAATGCGTCATGAGATAGCAAGAGTTACCCGTGAATACTTCTATGAGAACGGCTTTCTTGAAATAGAGACTCCTATGATGATGAAGTCCACTCCTGAGGGTGCAAGAGACTATCTCATACCTTCAAGAGTTCATCAGGGAAAGTTCTATGCTCTTCCTCAGTCACCTCAGATATACAAGCAGCTTCTTATGGTGTCTGGTTTTGACAGATACATACAGCTTGCGCGCTGCTTCCGTGATGAGGACCTTAGAGCGGACCGTCAGCCTGAATTTACACAGATAGATCTTGAAATGTCATTTGTTGACGCCGAGGATATACAGGAGTGTGTAGAGGGCTTTGTTCAAAGAGTTTTCAAAGAGGTCATCGGTGTAGATGTTCCTCTTCCACTCCCGAGACTTACTTTTGCTGATGCTATGAACCGTTATGGTTCTGACAAGCCTGATACCCGCTTTGGCTTTGAGATACAAGATATCACAGATACTGTAAAGGATATTGACTTTGTTGTATTCAAGAATGCAATAGAGGATGGTGGAAGCGTAAGAGCTATAAATGTTAAAAACGGTGCGGCAACTTATACCCGTAAGGAGATAGATAAGCTTGTTGAGCACGCAAAGGGCATAGGTGCGAAGGGCCTTGCATATATCCGCTGGGCTGAGGAGCCTAACTGCTCGTTCAAGAAATTCCTTGCAGACGGCGAGCTTGAAAAGATATGTTCCGCAGTTGACGCTCATGAGGGAGACCTTGTGCTTATATGTGCTGACAGGACAAAAACCGTGCTTGCAACTCTTGGTGCTATAAGACTTATCTGTGGAAAGAGAATGGAAGTTATACCTGAGGATAAGTACAATTTCCTCTGGATAACAGAAATGCCTTTCTTTGAGCACGACGACGAGAACAATACATGGGTGGCTGCTCATCATCCCTTTACTATGCCCATGGAGGAGTGTCTAGAATACCTTGATACAGATCCTGCTAATGTACGCGCAAAGGCTTGGGATCTTGTGCTTAACGGAACTGAGCTTTCAAGTGGTTCGATGCGTATAACCGACTTTGAGCTTCAGCAGAGAATGTTCGAGGCTCTTGGTATGACTGATGAAGAGATACAGGCTAAATTCGGATTCCTTGTTGACGCTTATCGTTACGGTGCACCGCCTCATGGTGGTATGGGCATCGGCCTTGACCGTATAGCAATGATAATGTGTAATGCCGACAGTCTCCGTGATGTTACTGCATTCCCAAAGGTGCAGAACGCAAGCGAGCTTATGTCGGAATGTCCTTCCTCAGTTGACAACGAAAGCCTTGAAGTACTTGGCATAAACGTTGTAAAAAAAGAAGATGAGTAATAAATATTATGCAGTCTGCGGTATTCTTGATATAGACGGAAAGATACTTTTTGTAAGGCATACATACGGACCTGCAAAGGAAAGGATACTTATTCCCGGCGGATATGTCAAAGATGGCGAGTTACCTTCTGAGGCTGTAAAAAGGGAAGTGTTTGAAGAGACTGGCGTTGACGCTTCTGCCGAATCGGTTTTTGCTGTGCAGTTTCGTCCTGAGCAGTGGATAATCGTCTTTCGTATGAACTATGTATCAGGAGAGCCGCATTCTGACGGTTACGAAAATAGTGAGGTTCTGCTTCTTACACCAGAAGAAGCAGTAAACAGAAACGATATCACTAATATGAGTCGCGCTATTCTGAGAGCTTATATTGATGATAGGGAAAATACTCTGAAAAAGGGCGAATACAGGTCTATTTCTCTTAAAGAAGGGGAATACGAGATATTTGGTGTATAAATGTAACTGAAAAGCATAAAAATACTAAAATTTTTATTGACTTTTTTCGCATTATGGAGTATAATATTAACTATAGGTTTATAATTTTAAAGGGAGCTGTCTGTAGGGTAAGCTCCCTTTGTCTTTAATGTTAGATTGGGTTAACATATTGCTATAACTTTATATGTTAAGATAATCTTGATTTATCTAATAATCCGGGAGGTGTATATATGGCATCGGAGGCTGTAAAGAAGATCCTTGAAGCTGAGGCTCTTTCTGAAAAAAAGAATGCTGAAGCACGCAAGCATCGCGATGAGATAATAAGTGACGCGACAGGACGCTCTTCGCTTGCTATTCAAAAAAAACTTGGCGAAGCACATCAGGAGTTGTCTGTATTAAAAGCTGATTATGATAAAAAGCTTGAAGCTTACAGGAAAAAAGCTGAGGAAGAGTGTCAGAGAAAAATCGACAGTATCAAACAGCAAGCCGAAAGTAAAATGGGCAAAGCTGTTGATGAGATAATCAGCCGCTATTTCTGAAATCCGCCCTTACAAAGGAGAGTGATGTAATAAATGGCGAAGTTAAAAATGAAAAAGATCGAGCTTATCGCTATGCTTACTGACAGCAAGAAGATAATTGAGCTCCTTCAGCGGCGCGGAGTGGTCGAGATTACGCGTAACGATGATGAGGAACTTGAAAACACCAATGTGACTGCTGTTGTGGGCGAGTTTGACAAGTTCAGGAATACCGCATCTCAGGCACTTGAGATCATTGATTATTATGCTCCTGAAAAGGCGGCTTTTAAAGAACTTCTCGGTGGAAAGACCGAAGTTGAAAAGCATGAGTTTGGTAAGGAAGCCATGCATTTGGAGCAGGTAATGGGCTCTGCCAATGAGATAATTAAAAATCAGCGCTTTATTGCTGACGCTGCAAATTCAGTTTCACAGCTACAAATAAAATGTGATATGCTTGAAAGGTGGAAGACACTGGATGTTCCTCTTAATTTTAAGGGAACATCTGCTACGGTTGCGTACATAGGCACGCTTCCATATCAGACGACAGCGGAGGAGCTTGAAGAAAAGCTTCCAGAAGGCAGCAGTGTTGAGGTTATTAATTCGTCTAAGGAACAGACAAATCTGTTTATTCTTTGTACCAAGGCTTCTAATGAAGAAGCAGGAGACATTCTTCGCAAACTTGCTTTTTCTCATATTGCCGATCCAGGAAACAAAACACCTTTAGAACTTATCTCGGAATATAGTGCCGAGATTAAAAAGCTTGATGAAGATTCCGAGAAGGCTAAGGAGAGCATAATAAAACTTGCAGAAAATAGGCAGCAGTTACGGTTTGTCATTGATTATCTTCAGATGAGAAAGGAAAAATATGATGCGTTGAGCGGACTTGGCTTTACTGAAAGCGCTTTTGTGCTAAATGGCTTTATTCCAGAAAAATATGCAGAATCCCTTGAAAAAGAGATCAAGTCAAAGTATACAGCGTCCATTATATTTACCGATCCGTCTGATGATGATGATGTGCCTGTTTTGCTCGAAAACAGCAGTTTTTCAGCTCCTGTCGAAGGAGTAACAAAAATGTTTGCAATGCCTGGAAAAGGTGATGTGGATCCAACACCTGTAATGTCGTTTTTCTATTATCTTTTCTTCGGAATGATGCTGTCGGATGCAGGATATGGCCTCTTGATGGTAATTGGAACAACCATTGCCTTAAAGAAATTCAAGTTTGAGAGCACAATGCAGAAAACGCTGACTATGTTCAGAAACTGTGGAATTTCGACAGTAATATGGGGTGCGCTCTTCGGAAGCTGGTTCGGAGATATAGTACAGGTCGTTGCAAGGGAATTTTTCCACAAGGAAATCGGAAGCATCGCACTGTGGTTCGAGCCACTCGATGATCCCATAAAGCTTTTGTTGTATTCATTCGCACTGGGAATACTCCATCCTTTTCTCGGTGTGGCAGTATCCTTCAAAATGTCATGGGACGCAGGGAAAAAGACAGATGCCGTACTGGATACGCTACCTGTGTATCTTACAATCCTAGGTGTAGTTCCTCATGGTGCAAGTGTATTTATAAGCGTTCCTCAGATTTTAAAAACTGTAGGAACCTATATGATGATAGCTGGTGTTGTATTAATGCTGCTCACATCGGGAAGAAGCTCAAAATCAATATTCGGAAAGCTTTTTGGTGGAATATATGCTCTTTATAATACAGCTACGGGATATCTTAGCGATATTCTCTCATATTCAAGACTTCTTGCGCTTGGACTTGCAACAGGTTCTATAGCAAGCGTTATAAATCTTATTGGTACTATGCCAAAGAATCCTTTCGTCAAGGCAGTATTGCTCATAGTAGTATTCATAGTCGGTCATACGGCTAATCTTGCGATCAATCTTCTTGGTGCATATGTCCATACAGATAGGCTTCAGTTTGTGGAGCTGTTTTCAAAATTCTATACAGGTGGCGGAAGAGAATTTGCACCGCTCACTGTTAATACTCAGTATATCAAATTCAAGGAGGAAAACAACAATGAATAATTTAGGAATAGTTTTTGCCGTTATCGGTGCTGCACTTGCAGCTCTTCTCGCAGGAATTGGCTCAGCAAAGGGCGTAGGTATAGTTGGACAAGCTGCTGCAGGTGTAGTTTCAGTCGATCCTTCAAAGTTCAGCAAGGTACTTATTCTTCAGCTGCTTCCTGGTACTCAGGGACTTTACGGACTTCTTATAGCTATTATACTCCTCAGACGTGTAGGCATTATCGGCGGTCCAGTTGCAGAACTTACAGCAGCACAGGGTCTCCAGTTTCTTGTTGCAGCGCTTCCTATCGCAATAGTCGGACTTATCTCTGGCATAGTTCAGGGCAAGACGGCAGCGGCAGGCGTAGGTATCACAGCAAAGAAGCCTGAACACAATAGTAAGGGTATCATTATGGCGGCAATGGTCGAGACTTATGCCATCCTTGCTCTTCTTATGTCTATGCTTATAATCAAAGGTATTGCCCTTTAATAAAAGAGAGGTATAAATATGTCAGGACTTGACGAGATACTTAACCTCATTGAAGCTCAGCAAAAGCAGTCGGAAGACAGTATAATAAAAGCGGCGGAGAATAAAGCTGCGCAGATATTACACGATGGCGATACAAAGGCTCAGAAGGCGTATGACGAATTTATTAAAAGGTCATCTGCTCAGGCAGAAAAGGATTATGAGAACGCTTGTAATTCAGTTGATGCTGAAATGAAGCGCAGACTCCTTTCATGTAAGGTTGAGCTTATTGATAGGGCTATCGAAGAAACTGTATCAAAGCTGAAAGAACAGCCGGATAAAGAGTACTTTGATATGATACTTGCTCTTACCGAACGTCATATCCAACCTGAAAAAGGTGTTATCAGCTTTGGAAGCAGAGATCTTTCAAGGATACCTTCCGATTTCGAAAGCAGGCTCAGCGAGCTTGCTGGAAAGAAAGGCGGTCAAATAACAGTTTCTGATAAGGCAGAGGATATCGAAGACGGTTTTATACTCAGTTACGGTTTGATATCTGAAAATTGCAGTTTCAGGTCAATGATTGAATCTGACAAAGAGTCTGTACGCGATACTGCTGCTACAGTTCTGTTTGGGTAGGTGATACTATGAACGGAACAAAGTATGCTGATGCTGTCGGCGCGATAAGAGCTATGGAGAATACTCTTCTTACAAAAAACGATATCGACCAGCTTATTAATTCACGGAGCAGATCGGAAGCAGATGCTGTGATTTCATCAAGGGCAGGTTCAATTTCTGCTACTGATACGCTAAAGGCCGTGTGGGAAATGCTGAAAGGATATGCACCTGGCTGCAAAGAGCTTGAGATACTTCTCTACAGAAATGATTTTCATAATCTTAAAGCTGTACTAAAAGCTGTTATCTCAAACAGAGATCCTTCGCTTTATTATATCGAACCGTCAAATGTTGAATTATCAGTTCTTGTGGACGCAATAAACAACAGAGATTACAGTATTCTGCCTGAATATATGCGAAAGACTGCTGTTGAAGCTTATGAGCTTGTAACAAACACATTAGATGGTCAGCTATCGGATTCGCTTATTGATAATGCCGCATTGAAGGCAATGCAGCATAGCTCGGACGAATGCGGAAGCGAATTCATGCAAAAATATTCTCAGCTTAATGCTGCCTGTGCTGATATAAAGACAGCTTACAGGTGCAGTTTGCTTAATAAGTCGGCTGATTTTATGGAAATTGCTTTATGTGGAAGCAAAGAGCTTGATAAAGAAGAGCTTTTGAAGGCTGCTCTCGGCGGAACAGAATCACTGTTTGGCTTTTTGGAGAGCACTCCTTACAGCGATGCGGCTTCTATGTTGAAAGTATCGGCTGCAAAATATGAAAAATGGTGCGACGATGTTTTGATCGAGCTAGCCGAAAGTGCAAGGATGAAGGCTTTCGGACCTGAACCCCTTGCAGCTTTCTACATTGCAAAGGAAACAGAAATTAAGAATATTCGTATCCTTACAGTATGTAAGGAATTCGGTGCTGATAAAGCCACTATAACGGAAAGGATGAGAAAGCTGTATGTATAAAGCTGCTGTAATTGGTGACAGTGCAAGCGTTTCAGGCTTTGCAGCTCTTGGGCTTTCCGTTTTCCGTGAGACTGAACCCGAAGCTGTTACAAAGCTTATTTCAAGGCTTGCAGCAAATGATTTCGCAGTCATATATATTACCGAGCCTGCTGCTGCTCTTGTAAAGGATACAATAAATAAATACCGGAGCTGCAAGCTTCCGTCTATCGTGCTTATACCTGCTATCGAAGGTAATACAGGTGAAGGTATGAACGCTTTGCATGAAGCAGTTGAAAAAGCAGTCGGCTCGGATATACTAAATTAGGAAAGAGGCGGGTAAGTATAAATGAACAGCAAAGGTACTATCATAAAAATATCAGGACCGCTCGTTGTTGCAGAAGGTATGAGAGATGCCAATATGTTCGACGTTGTTCGTGTAAGCAATAAACGTCTTATTGGTGAAATAATCGAAATGCACGGCGACCGTGCTTCAATACAGGTATACGAAGAGACCTCGGGACTTGGAACCGGAGAGAACGTTGAATCAACAGGAGAGCCTATGAGCGTTGAGCTCGGCCCTGGACTTATAGGAAGTATTTTCGACGGCATACAGCGTCCTCTTGACGATATAAGAAAAGTGTGTGGAAACAATCTTGCAAGAGGTGTTGAGGTTCCCTCCTTAAAGAGAGAACCCAAGTGGAGGTTCACTCCCTCTGTAAAAGTAGGGGACAAGGTCATCGGCGGTGATATCATTGGAACCGTTCCGGAAACGGATATAGTTCTCCATAAAATAATGGTGCCCAACGGTATAGAGGGTACAGTAAAAAAGATATCCGAGGGTGAGTTCCATGCGAATGATACGGTATGTATCATTGAAACTGTAAAGGGTGACAAGGAGTTATCTCTTATACAGAAATGGCCTGTTCGCCGCGGAAGGCCTTATTTAAAAAAGCTTTCGCCAGAAATGCCGCTAGTTACCGGTCAGAGAGTTGTTGACTGCCTGTTCCCGATAGCAAAAGGTGGTGTAGCAGCTATCCCAGGTCCTTTCGGAAGCGGAAAAACTGTAACACAACATCAGTTGGCAAAATGGGCAGAAGCTGATATTATAGTTTATATCGGATGCGGAGAGCGCGGTAACGAGATGACGGACGTTCTTAACGAATTCCCGGAGCTTATCGACCCGAATACGGGGAAATCACTTATGGAGCGTACTGTTCTTATAGCAAACACATCTGATATGCCTGTTGCAGCTCGTGAAGCTTCTGTATATACAGGTATCACAATAGCAGAGTACTACAGAGATATGGGCTATTCTGTAGCTCTTATGGCTGATTCTACATCACGATGGGCTGAAGCTCTACGTGAAATGTCAGGACGTCTTGAAGAAATGCCTGGTGATGAAGGTTATCCTGCATATCTTGGAAGTCGTCTTGCACAGTTCTATGAGCGTGCAGGAAGAGTTATATCTACAGGCTCTGACGGCAGGGAAGGAGCTCTTTCGGTTATCGGTGCTGTATCACCTCCCGGCGGTGATATTTCTGAACCTGTATCACAGGCTACACTCCGTATCGTCAAGGTATTCTGGGGGCTTGATTCAAATCTTGCATATCAGCGTCATTTCCCTGCAATAAACTGGCTTACAAGCTACTCGCTTTATGCTGATTCACTTGCTGACTGGTATAATAACAATGTTTCAAAGGACTGGATGAAATGCAGAGCGCGTTTCATGGAGCTTCTTCACGAAGAGGCTGAGCTAAAGGAGATAGTAAAGCTCGTTGGTATGGACGCTCTTTCGCCTAATGACAGACTTAAAATGGAAACAGCTCGTTCGATACGTGAGGACTTTCTGCATCAACTAGCGTTCCATGAGGTAGATACGTATACCAGCCTGAAAAAACAGTTATATATGATGAAACTGATCCTTAACTTCAATGACGAGGCATATGACTGCATCAGTAAGGGTGCGGATATTGAAGAGGTAGCAAATCTTGCCATAAGAGAAAAGATCGGACGATTCAAATATGTTGAAGAAAAAAATACAGATGTAGAATTCGACAAGCTCTCAGTGGAGATCTCTTCAGAGCTCAACGAGCTGCTTGACAAGGAGGAAGACTGATGCCAAGAGAATACAGAACAATCGAAGAAGCGGCAGGTCCTCTGCTTCTTGTAAAAGATGTTGAAAATGTAACCTATGGAGAGCTTGCTGAGATAAGGCTAAAAAATGGAGAGAAGAGAAGGTGCCGTGTTCTTGAAATTAATGGTACAAACGCTCTTGTTCAGCTTTTTGAAAACGCTGCAGGCATAAATCTTCAGGATAGTAGCGTTGTATTTTCGGGGCATCAGATGGAGCTCGGTGTATCAGAGGATATGCTTGGACGAGTATTTGACGGTCTCGGTAGACCTATAGATGACGGTCCTGAGATAATACCAGAGATGCGTCTTGACGTAAACGGACTTCCTATGAATCCTGTTGCAAGAAAATATCCTCAGGAGTTCATACAAACAGGTGTATCAGCTATTGATGGACTCAACACTCTTGTAAGGGGTCAGAAGCTCCCTATCTTTTCAGCTAGTGGACTTCCTCATGCGCAACTTGCCGCACAGATAGCACGTCAGGCTAAGGTACGTGGTAAGGACGAGCAGTTTGCGGTCGTATTTGCTGCTATGGGTATTACCTTTGAGGAATCGGAGTACTTTGTACAGAGCTTTAAGAGTACAGGAGCACTTGATAGAACCGTGCTTTTCATAAACCTTGCAAATGACTCAGCTATTGAGCGTCTTGCAACGCCTAAAATGGCTCTTACAGCTGCAGAATACCTAGCATTTGAAAAAGGTATGCACGTCCTTGTTATCCTGACGGACATCACTAACTATGCTGACGCACTTCGTGAGGTATCTGCTGCTCGTAAGGAGGTTCCAGGACGAAGAGGATATCCGGGATATATGTACACTGACCTTGCAACAATATATGAGCGTGCAGGACGTCAGAACGGAAAAGAGGGAAGTATCACTATGATACCTATCCTTACAATGCCTGAGGACGACAAAACTCACCCTATCCCAGATCTTACCGGATATATCACTGAGGGACAGATAATACTTTCACGTGAGCTTTACAGAAAGGGGATAAATCCTCCTGTTGATGTACTTCCTTCACTGTCACGACTTAAGGATAAGGGTATAGGCGAGGGAAAAACACGCGCAGATCACTCCGATACAATGAACCAGCTCTTCTCTGCTTATGCAAGAGGAAAGGACGCTAAGGAGCTTATGGTAGTCCTTGGTGAAGCTGCTCTAACTCCAACTGATCTTATCTATGCAAAGTTTGCTGACGAGTTCGAGAAAAAGTATGTTTCTCAGGGCTTCGAGAACAACAGAAGCATCGAGGATACACTTGCAATAGGTTGGGAGCTTCTCAGAATGCTTCCGAGAAGCGAGCTTAGAAGAATTCGCGAGGAATACCTTGTAAAGTATTATGATACTCAGAAATGAGGTGAGTTGATTGGCAAGGTTAAATGTTAATCCCACCAGAATGGAGTTAAGCAAGCTAAAAAAGAAGCTTGCATCAGCTCGCAGAGGTCATAAGCTACTAAAGGATAAGCGTGATGAGCTTATGAGACAGTTCATGAACCTTATTAGGGAAAATCGTCAGCTTCGTAAAGAAGTGGAAGCGGCAATAAAGGAAGCTAATAAATATATGGCTGTAGCAGGTTCAGTCATGCAGCGTGAAGTTCTAGAAACAGCTTTGATGCTTCCAAAGCAGGAGGTAGAACTTGAAGTCAGTGAAAAAAATGTAATGAGTGTTTATATTCCAGAATTCAAAACAAAATACCGCTCAGGTGATTCAAACGATATATACTCTTATGGTATGGCTTTTACCTCAATTGACCTTGATGGAGCTGTAAGTTCATTGAGTTCAGTTTTTCCGAAGATGATACGTCTTGCTGAGATTGAAAAGTCCTGCCAGCTTATGGCGGACGAGATCGAAAAGACAAGAAGACGTGTAAATGCTCTGGAGCATATCATGATACCTGATTACGAGGAAACAATAAAATTCATAACCATGAAGCTTTCTGAAAACGAAAGAAGTACGACTACTTCACTAATGAAGGTAAAGGACATGGTTTTAAAACAGAGTCATCATTATCAGCAATAATAAAACGGTCTCCGAAATCGGAGACCGTTTTACATTTGAGTATAAAAATCCGCCTTGCCGTCATATAGTGCATAAAACCCGCACTAAGCAGGTGGGTAAACGCCCTTATGCTTCTCGCTCCCTTCTTCCGCAGGGCGGGAGGTCTGCAGTCCACATACGGAGACGAATTCCCTTGAATTATGTGTTGGATTATAAAAACTATAATTACCCGCACAAGGCAGAAATTTGGCTGTTTATCTTTTCTATATATATTATAGCACAATCATTCGTAAAAATCAATAGAAAAAATATGTAAAATGGTAAAAATAGAAAAAATTAATATTCATAGCTATCGTCCATGATACCATCAAGGCGTTCAAGGAAGACCCTGGCATCATGGTCTTTGTGCGACCCGACAGCAACAAGTGGTTTGCGGCCACCAAGAACATCAGGTGTAGTTCGGTGGATGTCGCGGGAAACGGTCGCCTGCGTGACGGT
>NZ_JAGCFH010000117.1 GCF_017650195.1 Ruminococcus sp.
AAATCGGTACCATCACCACGCGGTCTTCTGCATCATGGTTGATCAGCCCGGAGCGAATACAATCAAGATCCAGAGACAGAGCAGGGTCAGAAAGATCCTCCGCAAGCTCAAACACCGAATCGTATTTTTTGTTTCCTTTCATCCCGCCATTAGAGAAGAAAATATTTGGCTGGTCATTTCCTTGCAACGCCATTGCTATCGTATTGTTATAGTCATCCAGCTTCACATAGCTGAGCCGTACATTCGGATATCCTTCGTTGAACCTGTCAAAGTCCGCTTCCAATGCTTCAAAGTTATCATAGCTTCCCGCTACTGTGATGCTGCAGCTGGTATTTGTATCGAGATGCGGAGCAAATCCGGCGGCGGATTTTTCATCCGTTTTGCTGCCGCATGCCGTCAGGGATACAGCTATGATTATAGCTGAAATCATGCAGGATAGCTTTTTCATACCTTTTTTTCCTCCTTAATTCTGCGAATCTCTTTGATTACGAGTTTAATGTCTACTGGTTTTGAGATATGTCCGTTCATACCGGCGTTTAGACATTCGGTGATGTTTTCGGAAAATGCATCCGCTGTCATGGCGATGATAGGAATGGATGCCGCCCACGGATCATCTAGCGCACGGATATTCTTAGTGGCATCGAGCCCGTTCATCTCCGGCATTTGTATATCCATAAAGATCAGATCATAGCTTCCTTCTGCTGCTAATCTCATTTTTTCTACACAGATACGTCCGTTTTCAGCGCGTTCTGAGTTGATTCCGTACATACCGAGAAGAGCTGAAATAACTTCCCAGTTGACATCAAAATCCTCTGCGATCAGGATGTTCATTCCCTTCAGATCAGAATAGTCATTCTCCGGTTCAGCGGATGTTACACCAGTGCCGAGAACATCGTTGATCGTATCGTAAAGCGTTGAGCGAAACAACGGCTTGCTGATGAAAGCGTTTGCACCTGCTTTCTTCGCGGCCCCCTCAATATCCGTTCTGTCATAAGCGGAAATCAGCAGGATAGGGATGTTCGGCGAAACCTCCGAACGAACGCGGCGCGTCATTTCGATGCCGTCGATATCAGGCATTTTCCAGTCGAGTATCACAATACTGT
Source organism: Ruminococcus sp. (assembly GCF_017650195.1). Taxonomy (GTDB): domain Bacteria; phylum Bacillota; class Clostridia; order Oscillospirales; family Ruminococcaceae; genus Ruminococcus. The sequence goes on from NZ_JAGCFH010000117.1 coordinate 1,104, forward strand.
AATCTTGTTCTGTTTCGTGACGATGCGTAATCATTTCGAGCGCTTCGGACGCACTTCCTGTACAGTCAGCAGTCACTCCGAGTGACTTGAGCGTATCGGCTGCGGTCTCCAGCAGGATTGGATCATCATCCACAATCAGGACATCCATCGGTTCAAGCATCATATCTTCTCTTTGCCATTCTGCAATCGGAATATCCAGTGTTACGGTAAATGTTGTTCCTTTTCCAAGTTCGCTCTGGCAGTCGATCGTACCTTCCATCAGATCGACCATTTGTTTTGTGATGGCAAGTCCGAGTCCGGTTCCCTGAATGCTGTTCACACGACTGTCTGTCTGGCGGGAAAACGGATGATACATATTCTCCATATACTCCGGACTCATGCCGATGCCGGAATCGGATACGATATAGGTCAGCTGCACGCATCCGGGTTTCTTGCTTTCATCCTCATGCATATCCACGCTGACATGACCGCCGGGTTCTGTATATTTGATGGCGTTGGATAGGATGTTGATATAGATCTGATTCAACCGAAGCTGATCGGCGTAAAAATATTCTTTTTCCATCCAATTGATCCGGAAGTGAAAGTCGATGTTTTTTTCCTTTATCATCGGCTGGGAAATGTTCACAAGATTTTCCACTGCCTCGACGATAGAGAAGGTCTGCGGGCTGAGGTTCAGTTTTCCACTTTCAACCTTGGAAATATCAAGGATATCATTGATTAGAGTGAGCAAATGATTGCTCGCCAGCGTAATCTTTTTCAGATTCTCTCTGACTAATTCGGTATCATCGAGATTATTTTTCATAATCGTCGTAAGGCCAATGATCGCGTTCATCGGCGTTCGTATATCATGGGACATCGTAGAAAGAAAATCGGTTTTTGCTTTGTTTGCCGATGCCGCTTCTCTTGCCGCTGCATGAAGCTTCTGATTGAAGTAAAGCATAACTGTCAGATCAAACACAAACAGGATCAGAAGACCGACTGAAACAATTCCGACCAGCAGCCATTTTTCAGTGTTGACGCTCAGCTCATTCATCGGCATAAAGCTGAGAAGCACCCATTCCGCTTTTGAAGCGATCGGAGCATATGCGAGAATACATTTCTCACCGCGGGAATTACGCATAGAAAACGAACCGGTCGAAGAAGTGATTTTTTCAAAAAGCTCCTGTGCGGCAGCAGTATCACCAGCATTGTAAGACTTGTAAAACTCAAAGAAATTAGAATTTTTGAATGAATGATCCTTGATGAGATAATTGCCGTCTGCATCGATCATGGAAAGCTCAGCGTTTTCATACTCTTCCTGTGGGAAGATCCATTTCTGCTCCAGTTCTGTGATCGGCAGCACCCGCAGCAATATGGCGTCTTTTGGAACATTGGTATCTGAATCGTAAAGGGTTATAAAATTGCAGAATGCCAGAGATTGTTTGCCATTTACCGGATTCGTATATGCACGGGAAATATTAATGGATTCCCCAATATCGGAGATCCAGCTCACATCGTTAAGAAGATCCATCCGCTTATATGAAACGGTATAATCGTTGAAGGTATCTTGCTTTGCTTTTGTAGATAGCCCGGACAACGTATCAAGATACACAATATGTGCAGATGCATTTGGCAGCACATGAGAGATCCGGATGAAGGAAACAGCTTCTTCAATGGTCATGTTTTGGCTGTTGATATAGCGTGCCCACACATCGCAGATGCGCTGTTCGCCCTCCAGATAATTCTCGGTGACACGCTCCATTGCGATTGTGGTATTTTCAAAATGTTCTATTTGTCTTTGTGCAGTGTTTCGACTCTGAAGATTGGAATTCAGAACCACAAAGATCAGCATAGCAATCATAATGAACACGTTAAAAATAATGATCCATTTTTTTTTCATAACGCATTCCGCTCCTAAATAATATTACTTCCACACCTCTCAACAATAGCTGTTTTCGGTATATATTTCTGAAAAAGATAATGAGAGTCAACATAAGTTCCTTACCAGATACGGCAAAGAACATAATATAGATAATTATATAATGGCATAGTTTTATCTAATATAGAATAATATCATAATGTTTGGATTAATTCAAATATATTTTATTAACAATACATATATTATCGCTTTTTGTATATTTGTACAATCTTAGAATATGTCTGTTGTATAATGTTACAAGATAAAACCCCTTTAAATAATGATATTTCAATTGCTTTATACTCATTGGATAATCCAATAACAGGAGCACCAAGCTCCGAACAAATATATTCTTCTTACACTTACAAAGAACCTGGATTAAGCGTAATTCATATTAATATGAAAAGACCGCAGATTTATTTGCGGTCTTTATTATAACAAAAAGTCCTTACATCCGAAGCTATGAGGACTCTGTTGTTTTTATTCAGATAAACACATTAACGTGAATATCACGCCAGCTTAGTATTCTGCGCTTAGTGGACTTCGCGTAAAGGTATTTCTTAGCATCGTCCAGATTCAGCGTAAAATAGCCAATCTGAG
>NZ_JAGCFH010000118.1 GCF_017650195.1 Ruminococcus sp.
AGGAACTGCCACTGATGAAAACGGCAAGGTATTGTATGAAAAACAGGAAGTATCAAGAAATTTAAAAAATGGCAAAGAAGTCGTGCATTATGACTGGGTTAAGATGGGATAAAAACAGAGAAATATTGATTGTTTGCTCGATATAGACTATAATTATATTAAGTTTAGTACAGAAGCGATATACGAATATGACGAAAATCTTAGAACATCTCATCTTTCGATCTTTTTGGCAAAACGAAAAGAATAACATGATTATACATTTGAATGGAGATGATACAACTTGTCAAAACTTATGAAATTCCTGTTGTTCACTTTCATCATTGTGTGGGTATTTGCAGGGATTGCAACTTACAACGGTAGCCTCGGAGGCACTCTGGCACTGTGTATGCTAATGCCTACGCTTGGAGCACTGCTTGTAAAAGCGAATATAAAGGAAATGGGCTGGAGACTCAGATTTGGTAAGAACTGGAAATATATATTTATCGCATATTTTGCTCCCACTGTATTTCAGTTCATAGGTGCAGTGTTCTACTTTCTTGTATTCCCTCATGATTTCAATCCTGATGAGGCTTTTCAGCGCTTTATGTCGCCTGCGGAATACGAAGAATTCGTGCAAAACGGCAGCCCCTTCATCTCCGTTGTTGTAAAAGATATATCCGATTCTCTTAATCCGTTCTTCTCGTTTGTTCCCATTATTTTAGCACTTGGCGAGGAGATAGGCTGGAGAGGCTATATGTATCCCGAGCTCAAAGAAGGATACGGCAGGACAAAAGGACTTCTAATCGGCGGAGTAATACACGGCGCATGGCACTTTCCTGCAATGCTCCTTTTCGGATTTGAGTACGGAAAGGATTACATCGGTGCGCCGCTTCTGGGACTGGTAGTGTTCTGTTTTTATACGGTGGCTATGGGCATAGTTGCGGATTATCTCTATGTGAAGTCGGGCAGTATATGGCTGCCTGCAATATTCCACGCAATGATAAATTCGGAATTCAGTCCGAGACAGGTTTTGGGCAACAGTCACCCCGAACGTTCAATTTTCGGCCCTGTTGACATTGGAATTATTAGTATGCTGCCTATGGTGGCGGTTGCGGTGTTCCTGCTCTGGTATCAGCACAAACACGAACAAATGGAAATAGAAGAATATTTTTCATGAAATACAGAAAGTATTTTTTGTTAATTCTTTGCACAAAATATGAAGATAATACAAGCTGCGCTCCCTCGCGGAGCGCTTTCATTTTATTATGAGTATTGCTTTAGGTGGATTGCAGTGGTATAATGTATTCAGAAGCGCTTCAAAGGTGTGATAAAGAATTTGGCTATAAATAGCCAATGCAACGGCGGTTAACATGATTGTTAATGTTTGTTGACAGATTTCCAAGTGAAGTTGGTAGAATTTTGCTTGCAGAAATGATACGATGAATTCATCAGGAAAAACTATCGTCAGATGATAGAAGGAGGAATTCATCTATGAAGAATTTTATCAGAAATCTCAGCCCGTTCAACAACAGAACAGATATGCCGGCAGCGATGTTAGTTGCAAAAAAGATGCTGATGTTCATAATATGTTATTGGGCAGGCTTGCTTCTTGCAGAGGGAGCCGTTATCGGCACGATGTTCGCCTGTGGAAAAAACTTCATGCAGGGAGAAATGTTCAGTGACAGTGTCATGGATCTGCTCAAATACTACGGCATGATTGTTATTCTCGGATGGAGCGTCCTTTGCTGGAAACTTATAGAAAAAAGGAAACTCTCTGAAATGGGAGTGACCAGACACATCGGTGCTTGGTTCATCGGGGCTTTTATAGGAGCAGGACTGCTTACTGTCTGCGTGGCTGCGATAACCCTCACTGGAAGTATCAGATTTGATGGAATGTTCTCAAACCTCAATATCACCATGATATTGCTTATGCTTGGCGGATTTGTTATTCAGGGAGCAGCCGAGGAGTTCCTTTGCCGAGGACTTGTATTATGCTCTCTCAAGGACAAAGTTCCGCTTTCTGTCGCTGTCGGAGCAAGTACGCTAGCGTTTATCTATCCGCACTGGAGTACGCTGCGCGAATTTGAGCCGCAGTACGTTTTCTCAGGACTGCTCGGCTTAGTTGTTATCTCGTGCGTGTTCTCATTCATTACGCTCCGCACCAAGAGTATATGGGCAGCCTGCGGACTTCATTCCATATGGAATTTCTGCCTCTGCTGTGTTCTCGGACTTAATCTCAGCGGCAGCGAAGGAGCTTCAACTACACTCATCAATATTAGAAGCGTCGGCGAGAATCTCCTTAACGGCGGAACATACGGCATTGAATCAAGCATTATCGCTGATATCGTCATAGCTGCGGCAGCTGTACTGCTGTGGAAAGTATATATAAAGAATAAAACAGAAAGGCAGGCCTGAAATATGGAGTTCAATAATAAACTTTATGAACTGCGTAAGCAAAAGGGATTTTCTCAGGAGGAGCTTGCGAACAGGTTGAATGTCTCGCGGCAGACCGTTTCAAAATGGGAGGTCGGAGATTCCACGCCTGATATGGAAAAGCTTGTCGCTATCAGCGACCTGTTCGGGATATCACTCGATGAACTTGTACTCGATAAGACTCCCGATGCTGCACCGGTCCCCGTTGAACAGGGAACTTCAAAGTCTGAACTGTACAGCGATATCAAGAAACACGTCCTGACTGACGAAAATAAGATAAAATTCAAGAAAGGCACAAAAATAGCCCTTATTGTTCTCGGGATTGTGCTTGCAATAGACGTGATATCATTTGTTGTATATGTTGCCATTAATGGCTTGCCCAAATAACACACACAGGCGTTTCCCATTCAGGAACGCCTTTTATTTTTATTTGGGTATTATGATTAGTATAGGTATGCTATTTTTTAGGCAGAAATATATACAAAACCAGTTTTGCTAATTTGTGTAAAGTTACGATTTTTTTATATTTAGCATAAAAATTCACAAATTCAAAGAGAAGATGTGGTATAATTACATAAAGTGTCATACTTCTAACGGAAGGGTGGGGAGATATGAAAAAAGATACAAGAAATAAGAAGATATTGGAAAGGACCATAAACCGTCTTTCTGTGCGTAAGAAAGCACCGCTGACTGGTTATATTTTATTGATAGTGTTCTATATAATAGGGTCGATCACTGTGAGTATTTTAGCTCGTTCAAAGGCTGAAATATCGCTTTTTGGTTTCCCGCTCCCTTTTTATTCTTTTGCTGGTGTTTGTTCAGTAGTTTCAGAGATATGCGTTCTCTTCATGGCGTTCTATTACGGAAAGAAAGGATATTTCACGGCTTTGGTGCTACTGATCATTCAGACGCCGATGGTGCTGATGGGAGTCTTTGTACAGCATAAACTTACAAGCCTTCCTGGTATTTTCGGAAATCTGCTGACAATAATTGCTATCACCTCTGCTTACATAAATAATTTGCGTGTGGAGAGATTCCAGAAGGAACTTCGGTATCAGGCGGTGACCGATCAGCTCACAGGTCTTCCGAACCGTTTTGCCTGTTCAAAACTGGTTGCAGCTTTGGTTGAGAAAGGTGATAAGTTTGCTTTTGTTTCCATTGATATCAATGGCTTCAAGGGCATCAATGATACAATGGGATTTGATGCAGGAAACAAGATCCTGAATGAGATCGCTTCCCGTTGGGAAAATATCGCAGATAACGGCATTTCCGGCACGCTCGATTTTATTTCCCGCGTCAGCGGAGATGAGTTTGTCCTGGTCATCCGTGATTATCAGCTGGAAGAAGATATTCTCAATACTATCAAGCAGTATGAAAATGTGCTGCATAATCGCATTACGGTCGATGATACTGACTTGTACGTTAATGCCAGTTTCGGATTTGCAGAGTTTCCGTATGATGCCAATTCCGTAGATAACCTTGGTAACTATGCCAATGCTGCGATGCACGAGGTAAAGCGTTCCAAAAGCAGTAACCACATTCTGCGCTTTACGCCTGAGCTTTTGAAAGCTGAGCGAACGATAGAGATTGAGGGCAAGATCCGAGATGCTCTTAAAAAAGAGACGTTATTCTACAATCTTCAGCCGCAGTTCAATATGGACCATAAACTCCGCGGATTTGAGGCGCTTGCGCGAATGAAGGATGCTGACGGCAACTTTATCAGTCCCGGTGAATTTATCCCTGTTGCGGAAAAGGTCGGTCTTGTTGATAAGGTCGATGAAATGGTATTCCGTAAGTCGGCGCTGTTCTTCGGTGAGCTTCTGCGAAAAACAGGTGCGGATATAGTACTGAGCGTGAACGTCTCCGTTCGTCATCTTATGAAAAACGATTTCTTCGATGAAATATGTGAAGTGCTGAAAACCAGCGGTGTTCCCGCGGACAAGCTGGAGATAGAGATCACTGAATCCATCATGATCGATTCAGTGGATAAAGCTCTGCAATGCATCGATCAGCTGAAAGCAAGGGGTATCAAGATCGCCATCGATGACTTTGGCACAGGCTATTCCTCGCTGAGCTATCTCAATCGTTTCCCTGCAAATCTGCTGAAAATCGATAAGTCGTTCATTGACAAAATGAATACAAGCGATTCTTCCAGACAATATGTTTCCGCTATAATATCCATCGGACATACCATGGGCTTTAAGGTGATATCCGAGGGCGTTGAGGAGACGGAGCAGATACAGACTTTGCGCGAGATCGGCTGCGATTACATTCAGGGCTTTGTATGGGGCAGACCAATGATGCCTGATGCGGCGGAAGAACTTGTTGTGAATGAGATGAAAGGCTAAAACAAGAGAATCGTCGGCTTATCTGAATTGTTTCATATTTACAGAAGAAAAGGCAATTTCGCGAAATCGGAAGGGCCTTTTTTTGTAATTAGAACCCCCTCAGTCAAACTGGGGGGGTTCTAATTACAAAAACGGGGGGCCTCATTAAGCCCCCCCCTTCTTTGTTGGCTAGACTTTGCTTTATAACTTCCGGCGCAGAGCATATATCAACACGGATATGTTTCTTTAAGGTATTCAATAAGCATTTCCGGAATGTATTGATAATGATGAGATTCATACATCCTATATTTTAGATCTGCACTGTGAGACTCCAGACGCTCCTTCAGCTTTGCAACACCTTCGAGTGTTGTATCATCACCTTCACGATAATTGGCGGCATAATCGGGATCTTCCAGCGAACCTGCACAGAGGAATACGGTCTTGTTCAGCGCTTCGTTTCTGTCAAAATAGTCGTAATCTTTCAGCACATTGTCGTTGCTGATCCCCAGATACTGATTATCATGATACAGTCCCCAGAACGCAGGACTGCCAATGATATAGTGACCGAAAGGCTGATTCTCGTATTTGTCTGAATTGAACAGTGCATAATGTGCGAATACACCGCCGTCCGAATGGCCGTACAGTGTTGAATTACTGCAGTCGATATTATAAGTCTCACACAAATACGGCATAAGGTTGTCGGTGATAAAATCCAGCAGCTGTTCACGGTTGATTACCAGATCATAATAGCGCATTTCCTGGTCAGGGTCGTTGATTTCATAGCTGTAATAAAGGCTGACAAGAATCACAGGCGCAGCTTCGCCGTTCTCCATGCATTTTCTCAGCTCAGGACAGTTGCCGAAGCGCCAGATACCGTCTGTCAGGAAAAATACCGGGTATGTTTTATCCTTATCATAATCAGGCGGAAGTGTCACATGGACTACAAACTCCTTGCCCAGTTCATCATCAAAAATGCTTATTTCATCAACGGAATCCTTTATCGCTTCAACTGCGTCTCGGTCAAATTCCCAATTGCTTCTGTAATTTTTAAATACGGAATCAAGAGAATGTGATCTGTCGCTTGTATCAACTGAACCTTTAGGC
>NZ_JAGCFH010000119.1 GCF_017650195.1 Ruminococcus sp.
CGTCATGCTGTACATTTACATTTCAAACTTGAAAAAGCATGGGAATCAGCTGAACGCTGGGGTAAAACACCTGTTGTGCTGAAAATAGCTGCTCATGCTATGGATTACGATGGTTTCCGTTTTGGAGTGACTGAAGGAAATCGAACTTGGGGCACACCACGCCGTATAACAGGAAGTGTATGTGTGAATGGTGATGATTTATGGCAGAACGGTATATGGCTGACAGAAGAAGTGCCTGTAAAGTATATATGCGATCCTGTATACGAAAAGCTCAACGGTAAAGTCAATGAAATATACATCGATAGAAACAGAAAAGATATATTGCATATATCTGATGTGATATATGGTGATCCATTCTTGTGCATAGTTGATGATTTAAGAGATTATAACAGAGCTTGTTTTGAAGGAGATGAGCTATCTGATTATAATTATTGTTCTGATTCTGAGCTATTAGCTCTTGATGATTATGATATTCATGGAATTATAAATATAGAAGCATTGGTAAGAATAGCACAACTTGATTCAAGCAGATTGACAGAAGAACAGCTAAGAGCCGCTGAAAACAAGCTTAAGGACAAGGTCATTATCGATTCTTCTGATGTCAATTATATTCTTGATATTATAAAATCATCGAAAATAACTGCTTGTATTCCTTCAAAGGATAGCTTTTATTGGAATAAGGATTATTCTATTGATGATATTGTAGCCGCTTTGCATGATTTGACCGAAGCCGACTATGTTGCCAATCCTGGCGATATTACGCCGAAATATATCGGAGATATAGTCCTTACCTTTAAACCAAAACGTCAGCTTAATATTTGTAATATAACAAAGATCAGTAATCCTACAATTCAAATAAAGGTCGATACAGATAGAAGATATTATGATACGTTAGTTTTGATGACAATAAAAGATTCAGATAATCAGGTAATTGTTTGAATGGAGGAAATATGGAGGGAAATTATAATAATAGAGACGCCGTTGATAAAACATTCTGTATCGTTGCAGGGGTAAGCGGTTTCGGCTTTGAACTTAAGAAAAACAAGTATTGCAAGGATGTCTTGACTCTTTATTTCGATGATATAGAAGAGCCTGAACATGGACTTAGACTTATCTTCTTTCCACAGGCAATTGCAATTGTACAATTCATTAAAGCTCATGCAGAGGACGTTGATACGCTGCTTATACATTGTTTTGCAGGGGTTTCACGTTCCCTTGCAGTTGGTGTATTTGCGCGGGAGATACTTGATATCCCTCCGACTGATGAGACTGATTATAATGAATATGTATATGCAATTCTGAATAGAGCTTGGAGAGAACTGTAAAAAGATAATGTGCTGGAGGTCAAAGTAATAATTATGATTGAACTACTATATTATATTAAAAGCGAAGAATACAGGAACTGGCTTATTGAAAATGAGAAGCTGTTAAATCAATGGGATTACTTACAGATCATCAATGCTGCTCAGATCGATATTCGTGATAAACTTAGGCTCTTAAAGAAATACAAAGATGAATTAATAAAGAATGGAAGGATCACACGCAGGTATGATTCTGCCTGTAAATGTTATGAAGCAGCAATAAATCTGCTTCTGGAGGAGTCTGATGTTGCGTTATTCCAGGTTACTCTAAAGAGAAGGCGCAGCACAGATGACATCGAATACACCTGCGATAATACATGGCCTTGCAAGTCTTTTAGTGAAATATTAGAATATACCCAAGAAAGACTTGACGAAGGAGTAACAAACGATGAATTTGATGATTCCTGGTATGTAATTGAGCGTTATACACTGAGAAGCGGGAAATACGACCTTGATGCTTGGTTCGTTATGAGCAGCAATGGTACTGTGTGGTGTACACAGCTTTATTCTGAATCAGCGGTTGTCAGCGAAAATCATCATAATGATAGATTAGTAGATATGGCTGGATTACATTTACCAATGCCTTATAAAGAAGGCGATATCATTACCATTGACTGTCGTCCTTTCCATAAGCCTTTTCATGCTTTAATAACCTGGTCAAATGATAATATGCATAATTACAGTACTTGCGACTGCCTATGTTATACGTTCGAGCCATACTACGATCGTGTGTTGTCTATAAATTCAATTAATCATCTTTATGTTGGATTTGATGAATTCTCTCCTCTTATCAATATCAGTAAGTTTAAAGGCGAATTACCCCAAAATGAGAAAATCATAAAAGAAGTTAGCAGATATATAAAAACACATGAATATGGTGCACACAAAATAGAAGATATGCATTTAGGATCTGATTTTTCAGAATTTGAAGAAAAACTGATAAAGCTTATAAGTGAATAATCCCACGCTCCCAAGTAAAATGAGAGCATTATTGGACAGGAGGATGTTTATGGTAAACATGAAATTTATATGCAGCAGGAAAGGAAGTATACGTTTTATTTTCTCATTTTGATTAAAATGAAGATAATTATATGAGTCGATACATTGAAAAGAAATACGTATATGCTGTCCCTGAGAAAACGTTTTGGATAATAGGCGGAATAAACGGTGTCGGTAAAAGCACCTTTACTGCTGACCAATCTGTAAATTACTTAGGGCGTATAATAGATCCAGACGCTTTTGCAGCTGAAACAGGAAGTATTATGTCAGGAGGCAGAAAAGCATTAGAAGAGATCAATTGTTGTCTTAAAAAAGGAATCACATTTTGTCAGGAAACTACCTTGTCAAGCAGACAGATCGTAAATACTATTAAAATGGCCAAAGAGTATGGATATCACATTTCTATGGTATATATAGGCCTTGATTCAGCAGAAGAAAGTATAGAGCGAGTAGCGAAACGCGTAGCAGCTGGAGGACATTATATTCCGGATGATATTATAAGGCGCAGATTTCAAAATCGTTTCATTCAACTTGAAAAGGTTCTCTTTTTGTGTGATACAGCAAGATTTTATGATAATACTCATGGATTCGAACTTATAGCTGAATTTTATGAGAATAAGATGATGGAGCTGAAAAATAATTGTAAATGGCTATCTGAGTTTATATCATACTTTATAGGTAATGGCGGCGAAATGTGGCTTTGATATTGAGTAAAAACTATTTGATACGTATATATTTAATACTGTCCACCAAATGGTGGAATATTTTGAAATTTTGATAGATTGAGAGGAGTATTTATGAGAGACAGAACAGTTGATATTCAGATGTTTGAAAACACAATGCAGATACTGACAGAAGGATACTACGAGAAAGACGGCAAAAAAATACCGCTGAAACTCTCCGACAGGGAGATGAACGAGATTCAGGTATACCTTCCTGATGATGTAAAATTGATCTGTAACAACAGAGAATTCAAGCCTATTGATACAAAAAGCGAAAGATGCATCCATAGCTGCGAGAATATTGATTCTTATGCACTTGCACGAAAGCGTTTAACTGAAAGCATGTCTAAAGTTCTTGTGCTGAATCTGGCAAGTCCTGTCCATCCGGGCGGCGGAGTCCGCAGAGGAGCAAGAGCGCAGGAAGAAGATCTGTGCAGGAAGAGCTCTTTGTTACTGTCGCTTGAGAGTAAGAACGCAAGCAAATATTACGATTATAACAAGGGCCTGCACACTTTCATGGGCTCAGATGCTTTGATGCTTACACCGAGTGTAGAGATTATCAAGGACGAAAATGGTGTTTTACTTGACGATACCGTTATAGTATCCGTTCTTACATGTGCTGCACCGAAAGTATCTGACGGCAAAGAAGGCATGAGCGAATCTGCATACAGGCATCTTGTATATAACCGCATTGTCGGAATGCTGAAATCGGCAGCGTTCTTCGGATATAGGCACCTCATTCTCGGAGCATGGGGCTGCGGTGCATATGGGAACGATGCGAGTGTGATCTCTGACCTCTTCCGAAGAGCGTTGAATGAACTGGATTATAACGGATATGGTGAAAACGACCTTTTCAGCAGGATTGACTTTGCTGTGCTGGATCGTACACCGACACAGTTCAATTATAATCAGTTCAAGAGAAATTTCCGTGCCTGATGTATCATTATTGATAATCATACAAGCTACGTGGTATAATATTAGAGAAATAGGTGCAATGCAATGAAAACGTATTTAAGATATCCAATGATTTTAACAGATTCCACAGCAACTAAATCAAAAGTTCCTAATGAAGCAAAAGAAGAGTTAGAAATTCTTTTCAACAAATGTGAAGCATACTGTATTAACAGTACGCTGAGAATAATATTGTTGCCCATCGATTCAAATTTATACGGAGAAGTTATGTCCTTTATAAATCGCTATAAGGAATGGGCAAATAAACTAGTGACATATGAGCATAAATTTACAAAAACAGAGATTCAGAGAAGTGAATACTTTCTCGTTGCATCAAAATCACTTGTATGTATTAAAGGAAGTATTGGGGAGTGTTTTGAATCCTGTTGTTCTAATGGCAGCTTGTTAGGAAATCAAAAGGATTATTTTAAAGTAAACAGAGTTGATATCAAAAATAAACTATTCACCGCCACTAATACTTGTCGTTATTTTATTACACAATTATTAAAAGACAGTCTAACCCAACAGAGTTTCACAAATATACAATTTTTACCAGTATATGATGATAAAACTGATGATGTAGTGGCTTATCAGGTTGAAGTCAATGAAGTAATGCCCTCTTTATCCGAACTGAATGGCTGGATTACATATAAAGAATGCTCTCATTGTGGCAAGAAGATTTATGATGTAATTCAGAATTATCCGCATCCGTTCTATTTACCCGCTAACATAAAGACGAGCTTGAAGGACTTTAACGCTACTTTAGAGACATTTTCTGAAGCTGATGCAAAGTATTATATCATAAGTCGAAGATTTTTAGAAGCATTAGAAAGCATGGGAGTAAAAGGACTTATCTGTCAACCTATAGTTTTTAAATAATATCATACTTTAAAACCAAAGGAGCTGTAAACAAAAGCTTCTAAGCAGCTGTCTCGATTGGATTTTATATAACATGTAGTATACTATTATAGTATTATTCAACTTTCCTAATCTACCTTGAAGAGCATACATGAAAATATCAGCTTTTGTAAGAAATGGTGATATAAGGATCTGGTAAACTTTTATAATAACCTAACAGTAATATGCCATATGTCTTTGGCAAAGCATTAAGATTTGTTTTTCATTTGTATATATAGATGAAAGCCGCTGCAATATTTTTCACAGCGGCTTTTGTTACGTCAAGAGGAGGTATCATCTATACATCATTGAGTCATGAAGTCCTTGATATTTTATATAAAACTACAGGAACATTGTATATTAAATCATTGTCATCAAAATACTCATCATTTAAGCTCAATATTTTATATTCAGAGTCATATATTCTAAGATATGGGGTTCGCGGATTTTCAGTTTAAATTCAACCATATTTACTGCTTCAAATGGTGCGAATCAACGTCAGTTTTAGATGGAGCCATCTCAAAAATAAATATTTTTTAATCAGTTTTGTCATCAAGTCCGAGAAGCTTCCACTGTATTGCCTCTGCATCACCAACTGTCAGACCGTTATCGTCCATATCGCCATTGAGTTTGCCCTGTTCAGTAAGATGATGCTCTGCTGTACCATCTAAGCCATATTTGTTAGGATTTGCTAGAGATTGCATAATGAGCACAGCATCGCCCATGTCAACACTTCCATCACAGTTAGTGTCGCCATAAAGCCTTACATCTTCACCGGTTTTTTCATTTTCTGTTACACTCGTTATAGTAGTGGTAGTAGGTGAAGTTGTTGTAGTAATAGCCGTTGTTGTTGACTGCTGTTCATTCGTATCTGTATTCTCAGTAAGCGAAAGTAAATATGTAAGTGGAGAATTCCAGTATATGGTTATCTCATTTGTAGAATAACTCTCAGAATTGTCAACGTAACACTTAGCTGCCGGCTGATCCTGACAGTAAGCCTTTGCTGCGCTGTCCTCAAGATTCTGATTTACACCGCCTGCAAGCATCCCCTTCATAGCATGACCAACAGCCATCGAAGGACGATGGTGTGGATTTTCAGGAGATACAGTACCGTATCCAGAAACAAAACATGTTCCAACAGGGTTAACGCCAAAAAGATAATCCAGCTGAGCCTGAGCAGCCACATAGTAACTCTGCTCACCTGTAAGCTCACCTGCAATTGCAAGGATAATACCACCGTTTGCAATCGTCATATTACTGCCCCAGTTAAACATCGAGATAGCCTGACCGTATGGTGACGCCTCAGAAGTACTGAGAAGTGACTTTGCCTGCTTTAAAACAGCACTTACAGCATTATCATATGCAGTTTTATATACCTCCGAGCTATTATCCGCATTTTTCATTGTAATGAGAGCGATATTGCCATAGTCCCCCACTGTTGACCAGTCAAGACCTGTAACAGCTCTGCTTACACTTGAAAGGTACTTTTCGTCCCCTGTGGCGCGGTACATCTGAACCGCTGCCCAGTATCGCTCGTCATTATCAGTCTTGTCACCGTACTCGCCTGTAACTATATCGGCAGGATTATCGAATACAAAATTAGGATTCGTCTCAAGCCAAGCCCACGACTTATCTGCGGCATCCATGCACTTCCTTGCAAAGTCCTTATCATACTTCTCATAAAACTCAGCAGCAAGTGCCATAGAAGCACAGAAATCAGCGGTAGCAGTTGAGCTTACAGGAGTTACGATAAGCTCTGCTGTTTCTTCTGTTGGCATAACATACGCTGGGAAATTAGCACATGATACTTTGTGGTATACGCCGCCGTCGGCAGTCTGCATCTTCATCATCCATTCCAGTTCAAAACGAGCCTCGTCGAGTATATCAGGAGTACCGTTTCCACTCTCAGGGATACCAATATCATCACTATAAAGCTCAGGATCAGCCTCATAAGCATAAAGCAGATCTGCAACAGCCTTTGCCGCAGGAACAACATATCTTCCATAGTCTCCTGCATCATGCCAGCCGCCGCTTACGTCTACCTTATCGTTCGTGCCATAGACAGTAGCCATTTCAGTATGACATGCCTCATGGCCGAAATCCTTGTCCTCTATTTTAACACCACAGCGCTGTAAATAGAGCATCCTCACACTGTCATCAAGAAGATTTGAATATACTTTATCACCTATCTCAAATGTATATGAATCATCAAGTCCCTCACAGGAAATATAATACTTGCCTGCATCCTTAACAGATGAAAAGTCACCTGTCCAGTTTGTCTCATTTGCACTCTTGTTATCTGTCTTGTTTTCAAGCTTACCTGTAAAAACAGCCTTTTTAGTATCCGCATTTACTACATTGAATTCAGTCTGTTCGGTAACGTCTCGGAATACCGCTATTTTCTTTCCGTTTGTCCTATATCCTACCTGATCAACATTTATAGATGGAGCATATGGGCGGCTAGAAGCGTAATCAACATTACTATCATCAACAAGCTCAAGCGAAACGTTATCAATAAAAATAGTATGCTCAGGAAGTTCTCCCTCGTACTTCTCCTGTATACCACAGTTGAACACAAGCTTGGCCATGATATCCGTTTCTGCCTCCATAGTGAACTCATAGTCCACAGTCTGAGGTTCTGTTGTCAATTGAAGTCCCTTCCAGGTATAGGCCTGATAAGTGCCACCGTTCTGCTGAATCATTCCCTCAATAAAACGGTCAACGCTTGAAGAAATATCATACTTAATACGATAAACACCATTCTGAT
Source organism: Ruminococcus sp. (assembly GCF_017650195.1). Classification (GTDB taxonomy): domain Bacteria; phylum Bacillota; class Clostridia; order Oscillospirales; family Ruminococcaceae; genus Ruminococcus. Next base: position 7,698 of record NZ_JAGCFH010000119.1, read on the forward strand.
AGAGTGGAACAATGTCATAAAACACTTGTACTGCATAGTTAAGCTTTCCGACGCTAGAAACTGTCAGAGCAAGCTGTCCGTCCTCAGTGCCAAGAGAGCATTTACCACCGCTCTCCTTGTATGTGCCCCAGCCCGAGGTACCGTTCTCAAATGTGGAATTGCTAATAATGTTTCCCGCGGCAATAACAGAAGTTCCATTATAGGGCATAGCAGCCGCAACAACTGTACAAGCTGCCAAAACAGCCGCACATCTTTTGATAGTAAGATTTTTCATTTTTGATTCCCTCTCAATTACATTTGCGCCGAGTAACATTATGTGCTACTTCATTAATTCCATACAGTGCAGATACGGTATGTGTATACCGTGTACGGAGTTCAATAAAATCCATTTTCATGCTAAACTCGGCTTTTTATTTTGTGCATTTACAATTATATTGTATCAAAACATAATGTGGTATGCAATAGTATTTTGCGCTTGTTATATAACATATCATGCATTTGTCAGCATTAATGGCTGTAAGAGTTAATAGACAAATCTTTATTCGTATATTTGCTTTTGCCATTTAAACAGTTCCTTTGTCTCTTTATCTATGTACCACTGAAACTATAATCAAACTATACATGGTAATATGAAACAAATGTTATCGATAATAAATGTTTTTTAGTTTAAAGCTACATTAAAACTATAGATATAAATATCCCCTCTTCATTGTCACAACTGACTTGAAGAGGTTTTTTTCTTTTAGATATGAATAACTTTCATCCCTGCATAATCAACGTAAATCAGATTAAGGCGTAGAAATCCGCACCAAGCTCATTTCTTTCTGAATTGATCTTTGGAAGAATGACCTCTTCCCTGCCGTTGTAATAATAAAGATCATAATTTCCGTGCAGTGTACTGCTGTAAATATATGAGCTGCCCCCTATAGGGCAAATATCTGAACGATCACATTCTGCAGTATTAAACGGCAAACTTACAGCCTTTTTTCCGTCAAATCGCATCAGCTGATCATGATGGTTTGTTTTGCTACGCCATTTGGTAAAGTACAGATCTTTCCCCATTACTATTGGGTAGTAAGCATTTACTCCATTTTCACTGAATATGGCGCTGCGTTTTCCATTGCCCAGTTTCATCCGATATATAGAGCCTATACTATTTTTATAGCCTGCATAATATATGTACTTTCCGTCATCAGAAAAACACGGCATTGCTTCCTCGATGATATCATCTGTAAGCATAGTAACATTTCTGGTCTGAATATCTAATAGCGCCAGATCATACTGGAAGCCATTAACAGCACTGTTCCATTTTCCGCGCTTGAAAATAATACTTTTTCCATCTGGAGACCATTTGGGATCTTCATTGCGATAACCGCTGTGTTCTGTCATATTAACAACGCTTTCATCTGCGGCGTTATATATGTAAATATCCCATTCATCTGCTGTAGTATCTATTGCCATAAATGTGACTACATCGGGTGTATTTCCGAAACTGCCGTTCATAGCATGAGCAAATGCTCCCTCAATCGTTCTTATCGAACCATCCGGCTCCATATAATACAAACTACTATCCATAGCTGAGTAATCAGTATAGCTGTGCCATACAAGCCATCCCTCTGGAACAAAACTTGTTTTATAAGCAGAACCAAATGCAATAATTGATGCTGCAATAAATGCTGATATTTTTCCCAACATATTATTCCTCCGTAATACTTGAAAATGTTATGATATGGAAAGTATCAAAATAATTAACCATTTTTATTATACCACTTCTGATGTTCTATTTCAAGTACGTGTAAGACACAGCCAGTATTTTCAACAACATGTCAAGAGTATGCATGAAATACAATCTTTATTTCACTATGGAGATAGAATTTAAATCGAGAGTAATCGCTACTCTTGAGGGAAAGCAGGCGTAGTAGCTAATGGAATCACTATAGTGACTAACTTCGAATTTTCATTATCATTTAACATGCAGTCGTATATGACGTCAGCTTATGGCTTAAGGCTCTTTTTTCATCCGAATCTTGATTTTCAACTTGATATATGGTATAATAAATGAAATGTCTCATTTATGCCGGTGCGACTTTCTTGTCTTAGGAACAGCATCAAAGCTTAAATATTATGAAAAGAGGAAAAGCCATGTCAAGGAATCACATAGAAAAGGTAAAATGCCAGAAGTGCGGTCACGAATACGATTACAAAGTATGGGAAAGCATAAATTCCAAGGATTCTCCAGAACTTAAGGAGCCCGTAAGAAATCAGGAGGCGTTCATATTCCACTGCCCGAAATGCAGCAATGGCACTGTAGTTTTATACCCATTTTTTTATCACGAGCCCGAAAAGAGTTTCCTTATACACTTCGTTCCCGAGTTTTCTCAGGCTGCGATTAACTTTATGCAGGAGCTCGACCACGACCCTTATGACGAGAGCATACCTCTCGAAGCAAACTGCCAGAAGCGCGTAGTATTCAATATAAACCAGTTCCACGAAAAGCTCCTAATACTTGACGAGGGGCTTGACGACAGAGCTGTGGAGCTACTGAAGCTGTTTATCATCGCTGAGATAATGAACAAGGACATCGAGCATAAAATTGAGGAGATATACCTCAACAAAGAAAAGGACGGTTCCCTTAAGTTCGCGGTACTGTTCAATAACAGCGAATGGGGACGCACTGAGTTCATACGCAGCAACTACGACCTAATAGTCGAAAAGTTCAAGGTAGACCTCCTTGCTGCCGATGACGTAAGGATAAACACCCAATGGGCTATGGAAATCATGAACAAGAAAATCTGAACCCTTTTCTGGTCACTTAATGTAAATAATATATATACATATATTATATTGATTTTAACCTATCAATATGGTATAATTAGTATGTACTCAATGACCGCCCGAAAACGGTTATTGCCGTGAACGATGTTCAGGAGGCGCAAGACTTTATAAAAGAATCTACGCAGACACTGCTAACATTTAGACTGTAAGGAGAGGAGCTGATGGAATGTTCAGAGATATCGTACAGATGAGCTACCTTATTATTGTAACGGATTTTACACTTTTTTTCTTTCTCTTGTTTAATTCAACACTTTCTGCAAATCGCAAATCAAAATTTATGCTATGTACTATCATCTCCTTTATGATGGTCGTATGCAATATAGTAGTATATACCTTCACAGGAACAGGCAAGCACATTATGCTGATGAAAATATTCTCAGCAATAAGCTTTACCATAAGTGGTCCAGTGGCTCTGCCCTTCATTTTTGTTACGGACGTCTTAAAAAAGCGTGCCCGGCGTATCATACAGTTTCTGGCACTATTCAATGCTATTCTCTGCCTGCTTAGTATTTTCACTGGCTGGGTATTCAAATTCGACGAAACAGGTATCCGCTCATTTGGTCCGCTGGCTTTCGTACCCTACCTTTTTAGCTTTATATACATATTTGTGCTGCTTGCCATAGCCATTATCAAATTCAGGCTTGGATTTAAACATGAGAGCGTATTTATACTGATCCTTAGCGGCGGCATAATAGTAGCGGTAATAATGAATGCTGTGTTCCATTACAAGTTCCTTATAAGCGGTATGGCAGCTCTTTCATGTACCTTCTACTATATCTTCTTCACTACGGAGACCCTTACCCGGGACGCTCTGACAGACGCATTCAACCGTCATTCCTTCTACAATGACATAAAGAATATGCAGAAGAAACAGATGTACATAGCTTCCATTGACCTTAACGGTCTTAAGACCATAAACGATACCTACGGTCATGACGCCGGCGACAAAGCTATACTTGCCGTATCTAAAAGCGCCTCAGAGGTGCTTCCGGTAAGGTGCCGTTTCTACAGAATGGGCGGAGACGAGTTTGAGATACTCTACCCCAATGCCACTTATATTGAGGTTGAGCTGACCATGCAGCAGCTCAAGGAAGCAGTACATAAAAAAGGATACAGTATCGCGGTGGGCTTTGGCGAGTTCAAGAAGGGCATGAAGTTGGACGACGTTATTAGAGAGGTAGACGCGATAATGTACGAGGACAAGGCTCAGATGAAAGCCGCCGGTGAATAATGCAGACAGCCGGTTACAAAAACTCTTTTATGAGGACATAACGGACTGAAATTCAACGAAAAGCCAATGATTATTGAAAAATTTTCGGACTTTATACATCTGCATAAAACAAGATATTCAAACGCAACGTAATATATAAAAACGTCTGGGAGTATTCTCAGACGTTTTTTATTGATTTTCCGAAATAATACGAGCGAACAGTATTCGCTCGTAAAAAAGTTCAAATAACATTTTGTACGGCTCAGGGCAGTTGTGCAAACGCCAGTCTGCTTTCGACCGTCAAAGAAGCTATATTACAATAGAATTATTTCTCCTTCATGCTGTCACCGAAACCCTTTACTATGGGATCAAGGAAATATCGCATTACTGACTGCTTTCCTACCTTGACCTCAACTGCTCCGGTAAGTCCGGACATTATGCTGATATCGGGATTCGTGTTTTCAACCTCAAGCTTTACAAGATAAACGCTGCCCATTTTCTCGGTATTGAACGAGCTGGGACTGATATACTTAACAGTGCCCTTTACCGTTCCATACTTGTTGTAGGGATAGGCTTCAAGCTTTATCTCAGCTTCCATTCCCACCTTTATATCCGCTATGTCCATATTTTTGAAGTAGCAGACCATTTCCACATCTGCTCCGGCAGGTACTATGGTTATAACCTGCTGCGCAGCCGTTACGTTCTCTCCTATACTGTTTACTGAGATACTATTGATATAACCATTCACAGGCGCTTTTATCTGCTGATTATTTTTTGAAAGCTCGTATTTTTCAAGCTCTGAATTAATCTGGCTCAACTTTCCATTTATATCCGAGATATTAATATCTCGGATATAAATGGAAAGTTGAGCCAGATTAATTCAGAGCTTGAAAAATACGAG
>NZ_JAGCFH010000120.1 GCF_017650195.1 Ruminococcus sp.
AAAACAAACAGAAATACAGCGGTATAAGGGACAAAGTCATTACTTCGATCCATGTTAACACTGAATTTTGTAGTACCCTATTGGAAATAGAGGTAAAAGCTATGCAATTGATTTCAATTCTTATGTTCGGTCTCATCGAAATCGTCAATGGTATTTGCATTGTGATCATGATCTGGGGACAATTTGCGTGGGACTTCAAACAAGGAATGTTTGGTCGTCTTGTGCTTCTTGTGCTCACGATCGGATATTCGCTGCTCTGGCTCAGACTATTACAGATGATGATCAAACGTATCAAAGATTATGTAAAAGATCATCGAAGAACCTGACAGTTAACGGCAAGTATGTACAAGCAGTCAGTACAGAGCAGGCAGTCTGAGCTGTATTCAAAGAAATTAGCATTAATGCTATTGCTTATTATTCGTAAGCATCAGACATAAAACACCCAATAATAATAAATCTAGCTCACTTAGCTCACGTTCGTTAGCGAACATTAGTTTTTGTTATATCTCCGAGGGATATATTTACATTTCCTGCAGCTTTATTATTATCCAATTATAAGATTTCTTTCTTCAGAACTTAAATAGATTCAGTTTCCCGTTATATACTGATCTATGACAAGCATGACAGAGAGAAATGATATTATCAACTGTTGCTGCTCCAGAAAACTGATGATCTATGATATGATGTCCTTCTACATTATCGTGAGAACCACATATCTGACATGTATACTCATCTCTGATTTTTTCCGTTTTTCTGTGCACGAACATGTGCTGATGAACGCTTTTTTGACATATCACTTTCCTCCTATAGCCGGTGACTGCCCATGGATACTTCCCGCAGCAAGTTTTACCACCAGGCAGAACAATGACACATGATATTCCCTCTCCTCATTGTATTTTGTGGAATCCTATGCTATAATAGCAATATAAGCTGAGGAGAATATGTTCCTTTCTCGAAAAGAAAAAATCACTCCACGAACCTTGGAAAATATACAATGTCTAGATGGGAGGAAACGCCTTGAAAAAGAAACTTTTTGCATTACTTAGCTGTGTGCTGTTGCTGAACATGATCAGCATTCCGATTCCTGCATCAGCACATACACTGTCCAATGATACAAAAGATTATTATAAAGACTGGAAAGAAACTTATCTGCGTCAAAATCCGTACGTCAAAGATGAAACGCAGTATTATGTGTTCTACGGAGAGAAGGAATATGCGGAAGCACATTCCACGGTTGAGGTCACTGTTTCTGAAGCGCATGGCTATGGAATGCTGATCGCGGCACTGATGTCAGACTATGACAACGAGGCCAAAGACATTTTCGACGGCATGTATCATTACTATCTGGCGCATCCGAGCAGCATAGGCCCGCATCTGATGGCGTGGCAGCAGAGTGACAATGGCAAGGCACTCGTAGATTCAAACGGTGCGGATTCTGCAACGGACGGAGATCTGGATATTGCCTATTCATTGCTGCTGGCAGATAAGATCTGGGGAAGCACCGGTGAAATCAATTACCGTCAGGCGGCGGAACTTGTGATCAATGACATTATGAAATATGATGTGAGCCATGATGATAACATTCTGCGTCTCGGTGACTGGGCATACGATGTCGATAAAAATGACAAATATTACACCGCGACACGCGCTTCGGATTTCATCATGCAGTATTTTCCGGTGTTTTACGAAGTGACCGGTGATGAACGCTGGATGCAGCTTTATGACAACACCTACAGTATCATTAATCATTTTGTAGAGAAATATCAGACTGGTCTGCTGCCGGATTTCATCATCAAGGACAGCAGCGGTGAGTGGATCCCCGCGCCAGCGAACTTCCTTGAAAATGAAAACGACGGTGTCTACGAATACAATTCCTGCCGTGTTCCGTGGCGTATCAGTACAGATGCGCTCGTCGGAAAAAACGCAGATGCAAAAAAGTATGCGGAAACAGTCAACGCATTTTTCGTAAAGGAAACAGGCGGCAAGCCAGAAAAGATCATGGCGGGCTATACTCCGGACGGCAAAGCTGTCGCGGACTGGGACGATCTTTGTTTTACTGCGCCGCTGATGCTTTCCGCGGCAGCGGCCGGAGATACCAAGTGGCATGATGCGATACGCAAAGAGGTTATGGATATTGGCGTTGATTCCTATTTTGGTAACACGATCGCCATGCTTTGCCTGATCACCGATGACGGTGGATGGATCGTGCCGGAAACAACATCAGCAAATCCGACCGGTGATGCGAACGGTGACGGCAAATTCAATGTTGCCGATGTTGTACTGTTTCAGAAATGGCTTCTTGCTGTACGAGAAGCGCAACTTCCGAACTGGAAAAATGTTGATTTTTATAGTGACAACAAGCTTGATTTCTTTGACCTGTGTCTGATGAAGCGTGAACTTCTAAAAAACACGGTACTTGAGTATGTTGAACCAGATGAACGTTTTGAGTTCGGCATACGTGTAACTACCGAGATCGATGGACTGGAACTTCGCCGCGGACCTGATGACAGCTATGAGGCGATTGATTCCATTCCTGCCCAGACTCATCTTATTGAATCAGGCGTTCAGATGGGTAACAATATCTGGTTGTTTACGGAATACAATGGAAAGTCTGGCTGGATCAGGACTAAAGATGATGAAGGAGAAAAACAATACGTAGTCTATGAAATGGCAGCCAGAAAGCCGGTCATCTACCTTTATCCTGAACAGGAGACCGATGTCCATATCGATCTTGAACTGACAGAATCTGAGCTTTATACTTCCTATCCGAAGTATAACAACGGCTGGGATGTGATCGCATATCCGGACGGAACGCTTCTGAACAAAGCAGACGGCAGTAATCACAGATACCTTTTCTGGGAAGCAGATAACTGCAGAACAAAGTTTGATTTCTCAAAGGGCTTCTGTGTTGCGGGAAGTGACACTGAGAGCTTCC
>NZ_JAGCFH010000121.1 GCF_017650195.1 Ruminococcus sp.
GCGTACTTGCTGTAGTAATCAAAAAATTTCTCCGGCATTTCATTTTCTCCCGTTAAGTCTTGCTGCTATGAAATCTGCTGCTATGTGCTTTACCCAGTGGTACTGCTCGCCAACTGGCATAGCGTGCATTATGGTTTCCTCAGAAGCATAAGAAGGCTTTTCAGTGATCTTTATTCTTTGCTTAAAGCCTGTAGCCTTATCAAACAGCTTATCTGTAGCTTCGGGGGTCATCCAGTTATCATCATCGCTGTGAACCATTAGGAAATCAGCATTGATAGTACCTTCCTCGATAGCCTTCATGCTCTCTAAGTAGTTGTCTACGATCTGATATGAACTCCACTTTCCCTTCTTCATCCATACAGGAATCGAATTCTGCTCAGCAAGATGCATGAACAGAGGGAAAAGACTTACACAGCACTTTACGTTTGGATTTTTTACAGTTGCACGGAAAGCGTATCCGCCTCCCATACAAAGTCCAAAGTTTGCTATACGATCACTGTCAAGATCGCTTCTGCCGTCTATAAACTTGTATATAGCATCAATTGCGGCTTCAAGCTGCGCACCGCCGCACTTTACGTTATTGTAGATAAGAGCTCCTCCTGCACCGGGCATATCTGGAGTAATAACTGCTATTCCTCTCTCGTTAAGAGGAGCAGCCAGCATTTCAAGCTCTTCCTTGCAGCTGCCTATGCCAGAATATGTTATAGCCACAGAATAGCTTCTCTTTGTTCCATCATCAGGAAAGTGGATATATGCAGGAAGCTTGCCAAATTCAGTATCTATTTCTATATACTCCACTTTGTTGTCGCAGAGTGAGATATACTTTTTATAACTTTCAACCAGACCATTATAGATAACCGTCTTGTGTTCAAGATCCTGAATATTTACCATAAAGCAGGCATAGTGACACTCTGATATCATTTTGGCATAAGCTCTTGCGGATATTCTATTTCCCTCAGCCTCAGCCTTGTCACGTAACTCTGTATAGTGAGCTATCTTTTCGTTCCATTCTCCTACCCATACAGACTGTATCTTCTTTCCGCTCATGGCGTCGATAGCATCTACCTGCTTTAAGATGTACTCGATATCAAACGGATCACTGCCGTAAAGCATTGATCTTGTAACTACTGGATTTAATAGGTCTCTGATTGCCCATTTCATATTTGTTTTTTCCTTTCTTTTTTTGATTATTACGATAGTTGCTGTAGTTTTCCTACGGAAAACTCCGCAGGAAATGCTGATTATTCATATTTTCTGAAAATAAGTGTGGAATCGTTTCCTCCGAATCCGAAAGAATTTGAAATTGCCGCTTTTATATCTCTCTTTATTGCTTTATTAGGTATATAATTGAGATCAAGCTCCGGATCCGGCTCACTGTAGTGTACTGTAGGAGGAAGAATTCCTGTTTCGATAGCCTTGATACATGCAATGCCCTCAAGCGCACCGCCTGCTGCAAGGGTATGACCTATTGCAGCCTTAATAGATGAAACCGGTATGTCGTATGCTCTTTCACCGAATACCTTCTTTATAGCCATTGTCTCGTAAAGGTCATTGAGGCTCGTAGAGGTGCCGTGAGCATTGATATAACCGATATCGTCCGGAGACATTCCTGCATCACAGAGAGCTATCTCCATAGATTCTGCCATACCTTCACCGTCTGCCTTGGGAGCTGTCATATTGTAAGCCTCACAGGTCATACTAACGCCTGCAAGCTCACAGTGTATCCTTGCGCCTCTCGCCTTTGCGTGTTCCTCTGATTCGATAACAATGCAGCCACACCCCTCACCCATGATGAAGCCATCGCGGTTCTTTGTGAAAGGACGCGGAGTTTTTGACGGGTCAGGGTCAACTGACATAGCTAGAACCTGATTGAAACCGCTGATAACAACGTTTGAAACAGTGTTTGAAAGTCCGCCTGTAATGACCATATCGTACATACCTGACTGGATGAGCTGTTTTCCGAGAGCGACCGCGTAGCCCGATGAAGCACAGGCAGTCGAAAGATTGAATGAAGCTCCCTGTATTCCGTGTTTCATAGCAAGCATTGCAGGGACAGCGCTCGGCATACGCTTTAAGGTAATATTCGGCTTTATATCAAGCTCTCCGTCCTCATATGAATTATCGGAGATGCCGAAAATAATTGCTATACGCTTTCCGTTGAGAGTGCTGAAATCAGCACCGCAATCTTCAATAGCCTCGCCAGCTGCAGCAAGTCCCATTCTTGTTGCTTTTGTTGTGGCGCTAAGCTGACGTTTTTTCCAGTATTTTGAGGCAACAGCCTCAAATGCGTCATCTACCTCAGCTGCAACCGTTGTATCGTGTTTATCCAGCGGTATGCGCGTTATCTGCTTTATGCCGCTATTCCCATTTACAAGACCGTCCCAAAATTCGTCGGTATTCAGACCAAGAGCGCTTATAGATCCTATACCTGTTACTACAACCTTTTTCATATTAAGCCTCCCTGCCCTGCTTATACTGATTTATGTATTCTTTGTATCTCCTAGGTTCGAATGTGCCGAAATTGTCGGAAATGTAATTTATTAGAGAGAGCGCCTCCATGATACCCTGCTTCTTGCCGGTAAAAATGTCGGCATAGCCTATCTCATAAGCCTGCTCCGCAGGTATCATATCACCTGTCATGACCAGCTCGTAAGCATTTTTCATGCCACATATCTCTATATTTCTTGCAACTCCACCAAGTGCCGGAAGTATGCCGAAAGTGGATTCTGGCTGACCAATCCTTGCGCCCTTTTCAAGTATCCTGTAGTGACTATTGACGGCTATCTCGCTGCCGGAGCCGATGCAGAATCCAGTTACCACGCTTACTACAGGGAAAGGCAGGTCGCGTAGAAAAGTAAAATGTCTTTTCTGTACCACATGGCTTGCAGGAAGCTCTTCCGTACATTCGTCAAAGGCTTCCTTTTCGGAACGCTCGGCAAGCGCTCCAACGTCTGCGCCCGAACTGAAATGTCTTCCGCCGCCATATATAATCATTCCTCTTATATCACCTTTTTTGGCTCTTTCTCCTACCTGCTCCATAACCGCTTCAAAGGTGTTAAGAAAAGCAGTTGACATCATGTTATTATTTGGAGCATCCATAATAAGATGGAGTATGCCGTTATCTTCATTAAGTCTGATATTAATTGTATCACTCATTGCTGCTTCCTCCGTTCTTCACTGCCATAAGACGGTAAAATGCTCTTGATTCACAGTCCAGAACCTCTTCCACAGTACCTGTTCTTGATTTTACGAAGCAGGCAGTGATCTGGTCGGCAGCCCATTTTGTCTTATCTTTGAAAAGTCTTTCCGTCCATTCATCAATACCGTCAGCAGGTATTACCATATCAAAAAGCTCAGCAAGCTCCAGTGTGGGAGCATCGTCTGCAAGAGCAGTAAGGAAAGAGGCATTTTCAAAAAACTTTCTGATGTAACTGCTGACATCACTTGTTATTCTGCTTTCCTTTACGATCAACAGGCACGGACTGCCCAGATCCTCAACAAGAAGCTGGCTGAGAGAGGTCACTCCGCTGACCTCAGTCGTATATTCTTTTATTTCTGTGTTCATCTGTTTATCCTTTCCCAAAATACTTATGCAGGACACTATCCTGCACTTTATATGTATTTATCTAAAATCTACTGAAGTTTTATATCGTATATCCGCCGCCAACTATATCCTCAAGAGTGTAGACTCTGCATTTCCTGCCGACTCTTGAAAACTTCTTTATAGCACCGTTTGCGCTCAAGTCGAAAAACTCTTTTACTCCGAGCTCCTCCAGCTTTTTCATTGCAAGATCCCAGCGCATGGGAGTGCATACATTCATTTGGTTTTCCTTTTTCACATCATCCACTGTCTTCAGTACAGTATGGTTGAAAACAGAGATAAGCGGATATTTAGGCTCTTTGTAGTCAAGCCTTCTGCAAAGCTCGATATATTTTGTAGAATACTGTTCCATGAGAGGGTGATGAAAAGCTGTGCCTGTATTCATAGGGAAAGCCTTAATAGCACCCTCGTTTATACATATCTCGATAGCCTTTTCCACAGCATCAGCCTTACCGCTTATCATAACGTGGAAGCTTGAATTTCCACTTCCGATGACCAGCTCGTCCGAACTGAATCTGCCTCTGAGGAGCTCCTTCAGATCATCGTATGGGAAACCGATAACTATCCCCATATTCAGCTTTATGCCTTTTTCCTGAAGTTCCCTGAACATCGAAAGATGAGTCATAACGATGTCATGAGCATCCTCGTGCTTGATTGAACCGAAGCAGGCGCTTGCGCTAACTATGCCAGAACTGTAGCCTGCACCGATATCAGGGAAAATCCCCTTGCCGATCAAGTACTCATATACGACCCTGTCGCAGAGAAAAGGCACCATCCATTCTGCTGCCTTTGCGTTGTAGCCTGTATTATTATCCATATCGAGATCAAGCCCGAGCCTCGTAAAAGCCTCTTTCCTGTAAGCCTCATACCTATCCGTCATTTCGGGGGTAAGCTGTACAAGGAGCTTTTCTGGCTTTGAGCCGATTCCGTTAAAGAGAAATGCTCTGTTATACATTATATTCTTTTACTCCTTTATATTTTGGAGTGCTGATTGATAAATAATATAATGAATTGTATAAATTTATAGGATTATGCACACCGTATATAATTTTAACATCAAATGAGCAGTAAAGTCAATAGAAAAAACGCTCTTTTGGAATTTTTTAGATAACTCATAATTTTTTGCTACAAGGTCGATATAATTTAGAGAAACTCTCATATTTATACCAGCAGTACTTTTGTACACAAATTATACAATGTTAACTCCCTTAAAAACCAGACCAATAAACATGCAGTTGAAAGGATAATATGACTCAAGTACCTCTCCATGTAAAAACTTGACCTGACCTGCTATAGTTATATGAAGTTTCTATTCTTATTCACATGTATCCAAATGTATCTCTCACTATTGATGTTTGACACGGCTTCTACTGTATGCTATACTAGTTTTATATTATGAAAGGAGCATTTGACATGGCTTTTGATTACAAGAAGGAATACAAGGAATTTTACCAGCCAAAGAACAAACCTGAGATCATTACGGTTCCTCCAATGAATTTCATTACAGTGCGTGGAAAAGGCGATCCGAACGAGGAGGGTGGAGAGTACAAGGATGCTTTGGAGCTGCTGTACAGTATTGCCTATACAATAAAAATGAGCAAGAAGACCGACTACCGTATCGACGGCTATTTTGACTACGTTGTTCCGCCTCTCGAGGGGTTATGGGCTCAAGAAGGAACAGTCGGCATAGACTACAGCCGTAAGAAAGATCTGCAATGGACTGCTATGATAAGAGTTCCTGATTTTGTAACAAGAGCTGACTTTGATTGGGCTGTTGAACAGGCAACCAAAAAGAAAAAATGTGACTTCTCAAAGGTAAAATTAACGACATTCAACGAGGGATTGTGTGTGCAATGTATGCATACAGGCTCCTACGACGATGAACCTGCAACTGTCGCCCTTATGAACAGCTTCGCGGAGCGCATGGGCTATGCTGTTGACATTACCAATGAACGTCAACACCATGAGATATACCTCTCAGATCCTCGAAAAACTGCTACCGAAAAACTGAAAACTGTTATCCGACACCCTGTGAAGAAACAATGCGAGAGGTAAATAGATGAGACAGTATATAGTTGACGCCTTTACGGACAGGCTTTTCAGAGGTAATCCTGCCGCGATCTGCGTTATGGACAGCTTTCCAGATGACCGACTCATGCAAGATATAGCTACAGAGAATAATCTTTCTGAGACTGCCTTTGCTATAAAATCAGAGAAAGGCTATAGGCTTAGGTGGTTCACACCGAAAGGCGAGATAGAATTCTGTGGTCATGCTACTCTCGGCGCTGCATTTGTACTTTTTAGCTTTTACGAGCAGAACAGTAAAAAAATAGTTTTTGAAACGGCTAATGGAAACCTTCCGATAAAGCGTTCCGACAAGCTTATAGATATGGACTTCCCTGCTTACAGACTTGAACATATTGAGATAACCGATCTTATGATAGAAGCTCTCGGAGTTGTGCCAATAGCGGCTTACCGTGACCGCGACATTATGTTTGTGCTTCGTGATGAGGACGAAGTTCAATCGCTTCATCCCGATATTGAACTTCTTTCAAAGCTTGATGGAGCCTGTATAGCCGTGACTGCCAGAGGCAGAATTCATGACTGTGTGTCCCGTGTATTTGCTCCAAGATACGGAATAACCGAAGACCCCGTAACAGGCTCGGCGCACTGCATGATAGCACCATACTGGAGCAAAAGGCTGAATAAAAACAGTATCACTGCATTTCAGGCTTCAAGTAGAACAGGCATACTTCACTGTGAGGTAAGAGGCGAAAGAGTGAAAACATCTGGAACAGCTGTTCTGTTTTCGACAGCCGATATATTTATCTGACACAAGAGTGCACAAATTGTCGGGACATTGTACTGCCTTTATGTTACAATGGGATTACACCGAGAGGAGGAATGACAATGAACTGGACAGAGGGCATACAAAGTGCTATCAATTACATCGAGGATAATATCACCGAGGAACTGGACATCAATGATATCGCAGCGCGCGCGGCATGTTCGGCTTTCTACTTTCAGCGTATCTTCGGAGCGTTGTGCGGATTAACTTTAGGAGAGTATATCCGAAGCAGGAGACTTTCTCTTGCAGGGAACGATATTATATCAACAGATGAAAAAGTCATAGATATAGCCATGAAATATGGCTACAGCTCCCCTGACAGCTTCACCCGTGCTTTTACTTTATTCCACGGCATAACGCCTACGGAGGCAAGACAGAGTAAAGCAGGGCTCAGGTCATTTTCACGCCTCAGAGTGCAGATAATACTGAAAGGCGGTAATACAATGGAGTACAAAATAATTGAAAAAGAGGCTTTCACAGTTCTCGAAAAGGTGGAGCATCATACAGTAGCAGGAGCTCAGAACCTGAACACAATTCCCGAATTCTGGGGCAGAGCATCGAAGGAGGGCGTGATAGATACTCTTCTCAGCTATGCGTCAGACAAGGAATTGCTTTTGGGCACGTGCTACGGCAATGGTCACACGGATAGTGAGGAATTTGACTATGGTATCGCAGTTGAATGTTCTCCTGAAACATCTGCTCCCGAAGGATATCGCGTGAATACTATCCCTGCAAGAAAATGGGTTGTAGCCGAGTGTACAGGGGCTATGCCTGACGCTATACAAAAGCTCTGGCATGAACTGTGTGCCGAATTCTTCCCCACCTCAGGCTATAAGCCTACTTACGAAATGGACATTGAAGCCTACCCTGACGGAGATATGACTTCTCCCGACTACAAAAGCCAGATATGGATACCTATTGAATAAGCTGTACAAATCAGCAGTGTTTTTTTGTGAGTTCCTACAAATATGCAAAATACTATTGACTCTCACGTTACGTCATGGTCTATACTGATATCACACGAGAGGAGCTGGTAACATGATGACGGTCAAGGAGGTCAGCGAGCTGACTGGAGTGAGTATACGCACTCTACGATATTACGATGAAATAGGGCTTTTGCCGCCTGCGGATCATACCGAGGGAGGATACAGGCTGTATGACGATACAGCTCTGGAAAGACTCCAGCAGATACTACTTTTTCGCGAACTGGAATTTCCACTTAAGAATATAGTCCAAATTATGAGCAGTCCCGATTTTGACCGTAAAAAAGCTCTTGAACAGCAGTTAGAGCTGTTGGAATTAAAAAAGCAGCGGCTTGAATACTTGATTGCATTCGCTCGTGGAATAAAATTAATAGGAGTGAGAGCAGTGGATTTTTCTGCATTTGACAGATCTAAACTTGATGAATATGCCCAAAGGGCAAAGGAACAATGGGGAGATACACCCGAATACAAAGAACTAAACGAAAAGGAGCGCAGCCGTACTCCGGAGGAAGAACAGGAACTGATAGAAAGGTTCATGGGGCTGTTCGCAGAGTTAGGCGAACTGAAAAACGGCAGTCCAGAAAGCGAAGAAGCTCAGGCTCTGGTAAAAAAGCTTCAGGACTTTATAACTGAGCATTTCTATACTTGCACCGATAAGATACTCTCAGGGCTTGGTAAAATGTACGAAGGAGGCGGAGAGATAGCTGAAAATATTGACATAACAGGCGGCAGGGGTACAGCGAAGTTTGTATCGGAAGCTATCGCTGCTTTTTGTAGTCGTAAGTAAATAAGAAGACAAATAAAAACTTATATTGCTATTGTTTAAGGAGACGCTTACAGTAAGCGTCTCCTTCGTTTTTTAATAGTCTTAAGTTCCCTGCGAGATTGTTTGAATTCATTTTCTTTACAAGTTCACGCATTTACCCATTATGATGTATAACAAGCAGCACCTGTTAAATACTAAGCCCCTGTAAATTTTATACAAAAATTCACTGGAAGTATAAATAATTAAGATTATTTTAAGATTAAAATACTATTATACAATTACAAATATATATTAACATATATTATTTTATAATGGAGGATGATACTAATGAAGAACCACAAATCAATTCTGACAGGTCTGTTGTCAGCAGTTGTCCTGGGAACTGTCTCAGCAACATCGGCGGCTGCCGCTGACGTTCTCTACGGTGATGCAAACTGCGATGGTACAGTTGACATGGGAGACGCTGTACTAATTATGCAGGCACTGGACAACCCAGGAAGATACGGACTAAATGGAACAGACGAAAAGCACATCACAGAAAAAGGCATAGAGCTTGCTGATGTCTGTGAAACTGGAAACGGTCTAACCAACAACGATGCTCTTTCAATCCAGAATTATCTTTTGGGTAATATCAAGTCCCTTCCTGAATCCTACAAAAACGATTCATCAACAAATGAAGATGACAAAGACGAAGTAAAGACAAAGATACATCTCAGCGATTCTAACATTGAGATAGAAGGACAGTACGCTGAAGCAGAGGGCTCGAAAATCACTATCACACACTCTGGAAAATTCACCTTCGACGGCTCTCTCAGCGACGGTCAGATCTATGTTGATATCCCTGACGAAAAGGCAGATAACGGAACTGTAAAGCTTGTATTCAAGGGTGTTAACATAACAGGCAATAGCGCTCCTGCTATTCTTGTAAAGAATGCGGAAAAAACCACAGTTACAATAGCTGATGATACAGAAAACACAATCTCAGACGGTACAGCAGCTTATACAGATAATGAAGCTGAAAGCGCTGTTATCGAAGCCAAGGACGACCTCACGTTCAAGGGCGACGACAACGGTACAGGTACTCTTACCATAAATGCTAATTTCCAGCCTGCTGTAGTATGCAACAACGACCTCAAGTTTACAGGTGGCATCATTAATATCAACACCCTCAACGAAGATCCCGAGCTTACTCCCGACACTGTAAAGGGCAAGAACTCTGTAACAGTAAAGGGCGGTACTCTCAATATCAATTCAGTGGGCGACGGAATCAAATCCTCAAAGGGTTCTGTTTCCATCGAAGATGGTACTGTTATAATCAAAGCAGCTAAGGATGCTGTACAGGCTGAGACAGATATAACTATCTCTGGCGGCGATATCGCTGCATTCGGCGACAAGGGTCTCACCGCTGCCGGCAATGTAAATATCACAGGTGGAAATGTTCTTGCTACAGCCGTAGACAAGCAATGCGAGACTCTTGCTGCAACAGAGCAAGCAACTATTGTTCTCGACTTCGTCAAGGAGTGGTCAAAGAACAATCCTGTTACTGTTACGGATTCCTCAAACAAAGTACTCTTCGAGAAGAATACTCTAAAGAAATACAGATATGCTATCGTTTCATCCGCTGACATTGATTCTGATGACCTTAAGGTATTCGCAGGCGGTATCAAGGTAAAACACAGTGAAGGAGCAACCTTCAAGAGTGGCAAGCCTGCCAAGTACACAGAAGTAAACAACGATATGGATAATGAAGAGCAGCTTTATCAAGATCTCTTCAGCCAGGAAAAGATACACAAGATTGACATTCAGATAGATGAAGCTGTATGGGACAATCTCCTGCAAACAGCAAGCAAAGAAGAGTGGACTCCTTGTGATGTTACTATCGACGGTGAAACTATCAAAAACGTTGGTATCAGAACAAAGGGCAACAGCTCACTCATGATGGCCAAGGATGGAAAGTACAGCTTCCGCCTTAAACTCGATAAGTATGACAAAACCAACAACTATCACGGTCTTACAGAATTATGCATGAATAATATGCTCATGGACGCATCATGCCTAAGAGATATACTCTGCTATAACGCTATGTATGAAATAGGCGGCGTTGCTCCTCATGCAGCTCATACAGATATGTACCTCAATGGTAACCTCTACAGCTTCTATCTCCTCGCAGAGCAGCCTGGTACTACACTTGCTGAGCGTTATGCCATTGATGACGACTCTGTTCTCTACAAGGCTACAGAAAAGAATGGAGCAGAAGGCGGCTGGGGTGGCTTCGGCGGAGACAGCTATTGCTCATTCACTGAGAATATGCCTCTTGACAGATTTGACGTTAAATTCGGTACAGACGATGAATTCGCGCACATACAGGCTGTCAAAACAGCCATAAACAAGCTCACATCTACAGATTACAAATTTATCGAGGACGTTATTGATGTCCCAAGTTTCCTCAAGGGCTTTGCAGTAAACTCAATATTCTGCAACTACGACAGCTACAACGGTTCACTCGCACACAACTATTACCTCATGTACTCAGGCGAGAAAATGTACTTTGTAGGCTGGGACTATAACCTCTGTCTCGGTAACTTCACAGGAGCAGCAAATGCTGTAACATCTGACATCAAGACAAGCCTTTATCAGTCAACTATAGAGGATCGTCCTCTTGCAAAACTGCTTCAGGTACCTGAATACTATGATATGTATGTCAAGATAGTCAAGGACGTGCTCGAGTACTACAGCGATCCAGAACAGTATGTTGCAGATTACGCTAAAAAGATCCGTTCACACGTTGAAGCTGATCCAAGGTTTGAATTTACAATAGAAGACTTTGACACCAATACCTCCAAGAGCGAGGAAGGCCTCCAGTACAGTGAAGAAGACACTGGCAGTGCATGGGGCAACTGGGGCGGCTTCGGCGGCGGAGACGCCAACGGTGAAAACGGTGCAGGCGGCTGGGCTGGCTTCGGCGGCGGAGAAGCAAACGGCGAAAACGGTGCTGGCGGCTGGGCTGGTTTCGGAGTCGGA
>NZ_JAGCFH010000122.1 GCF_017650195.1 Ruminococcus sp.
AACAAGCTGGGTATAAAAGACCAGAATGAACTTGACGCCGTTGAAAAGCAGATAACCCTGCTTAGAGGTATACAGGCTGAACAGCAAATGGAATTCAAGAATGTTGATTTCGATTTCTATAAAGGGCTGCACAGTCTGCTGTTCGGAGATCTTTACGATTGGGCAGGCTGCCTGCGCACTATAAACATATCCAAAAAGGGAACTGTATTCTGCGACCATTCCCAGCTTGAAAATGTGGGAACAAAAAAGTTTGAGCGACTTGAAAAGCTCGGCTTCCTGTGCGGAATGCAAGAGGGAAGTTTTTTTGACGAGCTTGCGGAGCTCTATCATGATATGAATATGCTGCACCCTTTCCGTGAGGGGAACGGGAGAACGCTGAGGCTGTTTATTACCCTACTTGTGAGGAACACAGGACGTGATATTGACTTTGCGAAATGCGGAAGTGATATAATGATGATAGCGGCTGTCAAGGCGGCTGAGGGGGATATATCAGTGCTCAGGACGGTGCTTTCCGATATAATTACCTAAATAACATATATCATTAAAAGGCAGCCATAAGGCTGCCTTTGAGTTTATTATCTTCTGCCTGGCTTTGCAAGTTTCTGTTCGTACATCCTAGAATCACTTATCTTGATGAAGTCCTCAAGTCTGCCTGAGGAATCGGTATCCGTAAGAAACGAACCATAGCTCAGCTCTATATTGTATGGCTTGTTTGAATTATGATTGAAGCTGTCCAGAGCACCCTGCAAGCGTTCTGTAAAGCGGTCGAGCAACTTCTGCGAATACTGCGGTGCAAAGATGTAGAACTCGTCACCACCGGCTCTTCCTGCAATTTCACCGGAATCGCAGCATCGCGTGATTATCTCTGCAGCCACCTTTATAGCTCTGTCACCCTCATAATGTCCGTAATCGTCGTTTATATGCTTAAGACCGTCCATGTCTATTACCATGGTGCATACAGTACGCGTTGCAGGAAGAGAGCGTATAGCTTCACGTGATCTGTCGTCAAAGCCACGGCGGTTGAGCATACCTGTAAGACCATCACGTATACTAAGATTTTCAAGAGTGCCTATCAGTTTGTTGATGCGGTCATTTTTCAGGAGAGTTTCAAGAGTCATTGCCATATTTAGGAGCCACAGATTGAAGAATTCGTTGAATATCTCCTTGTCTGCCATTTCTATAATGCAGTACCCAAAGGTCCTTTCTGCGCAGTGAACACTCATAACATAGAAGAAATGAGGCGTGTTTAAACTTGCCTTGGGTATAAGAGACGATGCGTTGAAGGTGTGTCCGGATTCGGTATAGTCCATTCTTTTGTCTATCCATATAGCAGGAGTAAATTCTCCCGTGGGACACATGAAATCGCTGTCGCTTGACAGCCTTCCGCTTATGTCCTTGTGGAGCATAAGAAAGAAGGAGTTATAGTCGCCGAAATTACTTGAAGCTTCAATAAATACATGACCGAGCATGAGCAGACTGTCTACCTTGTTGAGTTTAAGCAGGGCAGATTGAGCGTCGTAAATATTGTAGCTGAAATTGCGGTTTATCTCGTAAACCTTATTGATGTTTTCGGATTCCATCTTATAATCGAGCTTTGAGCAGCCACAGGACTGAGAGTAAATGGGTTTTGAAGTAACTCTAAGATCCTCGGCGAATTCCTTTTTCTCTATGATATTCTTCAATAGAGTAAGAGCTTTGCGTGCTATTTCAACTCTTTCTCTCGTAGCTGAGGAAAGGTGTGGCAGGAACTCCTGCCCTTCAAAGGTACCGTCATAGCCGGATATTGCAATATCCTCTGGAACACGTATATCTCGTTTCTTTAAAGCTGTGATAAGGGCGATAGCCATATAATCGTTTGCGCATACAATAGCTTCCGGCCGCTCAGGCTGTGAAAGGAAGTAATCCGCTGCTTCTTCTCCCTTATGGAACCAGAAATCGCCTTCAAACATACCGGCTCCGTCCTCGGGGAGCCCTCTTGACTTCATAACAGCGCGGAACTCCTTAAGTCGTATCTGCGCGTCAGGGTGAGTAAGATATCCTGACATGAAGCCTATTTTTGTAAAGTGATGATGATCGAGGAAATGTTCTATGAGAGTGCGCAGACCTCCGGCATCATCAAAGTCAATATTGTAAAAGCCCTTTACATGAGTGCTTATAGAAACAACAGGGCACTTCGCCTCACGGAGCTTACGCACTACCTTGTCAGCCATACCTTCAACGTTATAACCTTCACCGTCAAAGATAATGCCGTCAAACTGATCGAGATCAATAAAATCTATCAGTTCGAATTCGTAATCTCCGTACTGAGCGTTTTTGTCACCAATTTTACCGAGAGAGTTGATATATACTATGTTAAACTTCAACTCTTCAGCTACGGTGTTAAAAGATCTGCACAGGTTCTGTCTGTATCTGCTGGTGAAAGAGCATCCAAAGAATGCAATTGTTTTAAGTTGAGCGTTCATAGCATTTATCACCTCGATCCGAACGTGCTGTATCTACTATAATAATATCACAATTTTATTGTAATGTCAACTTGAGAAACGATTAAAATTGACGTTAAATATGCCGATATGACGGATAATAATGAAGTTTAATAAAAAGTTTACACAGTGATAATAATTCTATTTTTGTGCTAAGATTAATAAATTATTATATACGAAATAAATTATTCGTCAGGAAGATTATCACAGAGTGTTATTGTGAGCAGTTCGTCAAAGGATTCGCTCTTTACAAAGTAGACACTTATGCTATAGGCCTCACGTGAAGACGGTGAGAAAAATTGAATATACTCTCAAGAACTATACGCTTCTTTCTCTTCGGTAACGGGTATGAAGAAGAAGGAAAAATTAAGGTGTCGTCGGGCTTTAACCAGTGTGAAAGCGCCTCTGCACTCTTTATCTTGCTTATAAAAGTATCATACTACGGCTAATATAGGCACAGATTTCACCTTTGTAAAGAGCGTTCCTAATGACGTCAGGTGAAAAATTCATAGAACTACCCATTTTCTTTTGATTAAAACATTATCTTAAAAGATAGCTTATTAAATATAATATTTGTTTTATATATTATAGCATAATTAGACTGTATTATCAACATAAATGCATAAAAATTTATAAATAATTAACATATCGAGATAGTAAAAGGCTCTCATTTAACTGAGAGCCTTTGAGAGGGATATTCAAACTTGTTTTGTGGGGAGCTGGTCAATAAGG
>NZ_JAGCFH010000123.1 GCF_017650195.1 Ruminococcus sp.
TGAAGTGCACAAGCAAATGCTTGCCCCTAGTACAGTCAACGGATATGCCGTTAATATCAACAATCACATAATCCCTGAATTGGGAGATGAGAAGTTAAAGGATATTAAACCGAGTCGTCTTGAATCTTTTTATTCTATGCTGATGAAAGAAAAGGGTTTGTCAGCTAAAACTGTAAAGTATATTCATAATGTACTTAAAGTAGCTCTAAAATCGGCTGTGGATAACAAATTGATAGAGGACAATCCGTGTTTAAAGGCCAAAACACCTAAAGTGCCTAAATTTAAGTCTGGACTTCTATCAGCTCCTCAACTTCAAACTCTGCTTTCAGCATTAGAAGGGGATAGGTACGAGACGGAAATCAAACTTGCTGTAATGCTCGGATTACGAAAAGGTGAAGTATTAGGTATAAAGATTTCCGACCTAGACACATCAAAGCATACCCTGCATATACAACGACAAGTATCGACTACGAGAGATAATACGGTTGATAAAAGTGCTGCATATTATGGTTTAAAGCCTTTAAAGAGTGAAAGTAGCGATAGAGTACTGTTTATATCGCAAGACGTAGAAGCTCTCATACTTCGTAAAGATATTCACAATAAATCTCAAAAGGAGTTGCTGAAAGAAAATTATCACGACGACGGATTAATATGTTGTAATGATGACGGAACAGTAATGAGTCCTCATACTTTATTGCGTGCTTTTAAAAGAATACTCAAACAATGTGGACTGCCAGATGTACGATTTCATGATCTGCGTCACAGCTATGCCACCCTTTGTATTGACTTGAACATTCCGTTAAAAGTTATATCTCAAAACCTAGGGCATTCATCTACTGCTGTCACCGATGCAGTCTACGCAGACTCCATCAAAGCCAAGACCACAGTCTCCGAAATCATATCGCAAAAACTCACTTGCTAATTTTTTTGCTAATCTTAGCAAATTAGTACCTGTACACAACTAGTAGTCGTGTACAGTCTTTTTGGTACTTATACACTAAAACTGTATGTGACTAAATGTGACTGTATGTGTACAATAAACAACACTGGATAGTGCTAAATAACTGGAACTCGTGTATACGTTAATAGCGTATCGAGGGTTCGAATCCCTCTCTGTCCGCTCTTTTAAGAAGCCTGTATTTAGCAGAAAACGCTAAATACAGGCTTTTTTGCTGTCTATGCAAATGCAGTCAAAAATGCGCGTGTGATAATGAAACTGCATAAAATCACACGAAAATGCAGGGTCAGTCACACGAAAAATCACACGAATAAACCTGAAAGGCTGTTCTAATTCTATGCAAAGCTCGTCTGTCAAAGACGAGCTTTTGATTTTACACAAGACGAAAGGCAGTATAATGATATTAAGAGAAGCCAGCTCCCTCGCGGGAGCTGTTGTTCTGAAAATACATATTGTATCCACAAAGACCATCTGGTGTGCCGATTCAAATCGGGTGTAATGATCTTCATTGAAAAGTGAAAATAGAAATAACGGAAAAAGGACGGTTCAGTTGAGCCGTCCTTTCGTTATCAATATTTTTCATAGTGAACTTTGCCAAAATCAAAGTCTTTTTCAGTATAGCCACGCTTAATTTCGCCCTTGCCGCCGAGTGCGATCAGGTTCAGGACAGCATAACCGTCCGGCACACCGAGCAGTTTGCGGATTTCTTCATCAGAGGACTTGCATTTTCCCGTCCTGTTGCGGATATGCACCCAGCAAGCACCGAGGTCATACTGCTCGGCAGCAAGCAGAATGTAGGAAGAAGCGATAGCACCGTCCTCAATCCAGAACTCGCCTCTGTCGAGCTTCACCATGACAACGATAACAGCGTCAGCACCAATGATCTGCGAACCGCCGAGACTTTTGCACTCCGCAAGCTCTCTTATCTTATCCCTAACGATTACGAACTCAACAGGTCTGTGACCGAAGGAACAGGGAGCAGCGAGTGCCACCTTCATGATCTCATTCAGCACTTCATCGGAGATATGTTCATTTGTGTATCGCCTTACCGAACGGCGTTTTGCCGTAAGGTCAAAGAGTTTGTTTTCCATTATTACACCGTCCTTTTGTTTATGGGGAACTTTGAACCCACTGGATTCAAAGTTGAAGTATTATGACCCGTGGTTTTCAGTTCGTTTCTTTTTCAGAATGCTCTGCAGCATATATCCCACATAGGCAAACAGCAACATGACAGTCAGGTACTGAAGCGTAGTCAGCACAGCAGAGGCGTTTGTGTCGATGAATACGAACTGCAACTTGCCAAATATATAGTTCGGGAATTTCAGCGAGATAAACGCATAAATGCCGACTGCACCGATTATCCCGAAGATGATACGAAGCGACCATATCAGCGCTTTGTTTTTCAACTTCATTCTCGCCGCCATTTGCGAAATGTGCATACCGAGGTGAACGCTCATAAGCACAAGTCCCCAGTAGGCGCAGAGCATATGTATCGTTCTTGCGGTCATTGCTCCACCGATATTCACAAAGTTGAAAACGTGCTTTGAGATCACGATATCGCTGTACATCAGTCCTATCATACACAGGAACACAAGTGCATTGACCGCAGTATTTACGCTCCTGTGGAGGTCATACCTGCCCTTAAACAGCGATCTTATCCACCCGAAATTCAAGATATGATGTGCGATAAACAGGCAGAACATCGCCACTCCTATCACCTCATGCGCCGTTTCACCCACAATGGAATAACACATCAGGACAGGCAAAGCTGCGGTCATCACAAGGTCAATGCACATTTTCACGGCTGCTTTCTTGTTCATATCAGAATCCCAGCCCGTCAAGCCAGTCACTGACAGACTGCTGCGTATCGGAGCTGAACTCCTGCGCAGTTTTGCCTTGAATTGCCATACCGTCAAGCACCTGTGCATTCGGCAGATAGCTTCCGATTGCAGAATATGTTCCCGATTCACCGCTGCCTTCATGGGTATTGAACGGGATAACCACCTTGTCGGAAAAGTCATAGCTGTCCATAA
>NZ_JAGCFH010000124.1 GCF_017650195.1 Ruminococcus sp.
GGGATTTCCTTATCTTATATCATGCGCCGTACATATTCAGGTACTCGCTGGCAAGATAAAGTGAACCGCATATCACAGCTACGCCGTTGTTTTCAATGGCGAGAGCCTTTGCCTTTTCCACACATTCTGCAAGAGTACCGGTCTCGGCTTCTGTCCGGAAGCTTGCGATATCCGCAATAGTTTCGGCAGGCACGGCGTTTGCCGCAAAACCGTCCACTGCAAAGAGCCGGTCAGAAAGCTCGGATATGGTCTTTATACAGCCTATATAGTCTTTGGAGTCCACCATGCCCATGACAGTATATATCTTCTTTCTGCGCGTACTGAGATACATCAGCATGAGGGAAAGCATTCCTACGCCGGCAGGATTGTGACCGCCGTCCACTATAACAGGCGGCTCGCCATCAATGTACTGTACTCTTGCCCTTACCTGAGTAGTTTCCACAGATCTTATTATAGCGCTCTCGCTTATGGAAAAGCCCTTGCTGCGGAGATAGATACAGGCGGTTATGGCAGTCTGAGCATTGTATTTCTGATGTATGCCGGGCATTGCCGGAGTTAGGGTTATGCCCCTGTATATGAAAGGGGAGTAAAGTCCGCCGTCGGGAGATGGGCGGCACTGTTCACAGGGTATGAGCTCAGCGCCTGTTTCCTCAGCTGCCTTTCTGACGAGTTCCCTTACGCTTTCAGGATTGTCCTCGGATAGAATCACAGCCGAGCCTCTCTTGATTATGCCTGCCTTGTGAGAGGCTATCTCCTCCACGGTCTCGCCCAGAAGAGCAGTATGATCGAGGGATATGGATGTTATTACCGACACAAGTGGCGGCGGTATCACGTTGGTGGAGTCAAGAAGTCCGCCTATGCCTGTTTCAAGTACGACGATATCGCATTTCTCACGCTCGTACCACAGCATGGCTATAGCCATTGTTATCTCGAACTGGGAATAAGCCTTGTCGTCAACTCTTTCCTTTACGAATTCCGCAAGGTCGCAGAGGGACTTC
Source organism: Ruminococcus sp. (assembly GCF_017650195.1). Taxonomy (GTDB): domain Bacteria; phylum Bacillota; class Clostridia; order Oscillospirales; family Ruminococcaceae; genus Ruminococcus. The sequence goes on from NZ_JAGCFH010000124.1 coordinate 999, forward strand.
TCGTCTATCTCGTCGTCGTTTATGCGTATCCTGTCGGTGTAGCGCAGAACGAAGGGGGAGGTGAATTTACCCGTCTTATAGCCCGAGAACTGCAATGCATTTGCGATATATTCAAGAGTTGAGCCCTTACCGTTGGTGCCTGCGATATGTACAAATTTCAGCCGCTCCTGCGGATCTCCCACGCGATTCATAAGCTCCTTTGCTCGGGAGAGGTCGGTTATTCTGCCTCCCGATTTGGTATAGGAATTTATGAAGCTCATACATTCTTCTATGTTCATGGTTTCTCCTTTAACTAATGCTATCAGGGAGGCAAAGCCTCCCTGTATACTTTTTAATACACTCCTGCCTGTTTTTCAGCCTTGGCAACAGCTTCTTCAAGTGTCATGCCCGTAAACTCCTGTGCCGAGAAGATACGTCCGCATTTTTTGTCGTCGATAAAGGCTCCAACAAGTACGCCCGGAAGTGCGCTTTCGGGAGAGTTCGGAGCATTTGGTCCGCCGAGATCTGTCCTGCACCAGCCCGGATCTGTAAGGCTGAGAGTAACATCAGTTCCCTCATAGTTCTTGCCAAGATCACGTGTCACCTTGTTGAGAGCAGCCTTTGCTGCGGAATAGCCGGCCTGTTCGGGTTCGAGGTCTATGCCGCTTGTTGTGTTTACTATCCTTCCGAAGCCTCTCTCCTTCATCTGTGGAAGAAAATGATAGCAAATCATCATCGGCGCTGTAGTGTTTATCTTAAAGCTTATGTCATAGTCCGATGCAGGAGTTGCAAGATAGTCAGTGCGATAAGCTATCTGTAGACCTGCGTTGTTGAGTATTATGTCAGGCTTTGTACCCTTTTCGTCGATAGTACGGCACATTTTCTCAACCTGTTCCATGTCCGAAAGCTCTGCTGTCACGATGTAAGCGTCAACGCCCAGCGCCTTTACCTCGCTGAGTACCTTTTCGCAGTGCTCCTCAGTTCTGCTGTGGAGAATGAGATTGCAGCCCTGCTTAGCCATGAATATCGCCGAAAGATAACCGATACCACGGCTCGCGCCCGTAATGAGCGCCCATTTCCCTTTTACATTTACCATGTTTTCTTCCTCCTGTGGGATATTTATTTATATATGCAATTCTCCCGCCGTGTGACGGGAGAATAAACATCAGTATTCGTAGTCGATACAGGCTCTGTCTGTCTTTACTGTACCGATAAATTTGCCGAACTCAATATGCGCAGGGTGTACCTGATATGCGTTGAGATCGTCGATAGTGTCGAAGTCGCAGAGAAGAGAGATAGTGTAATTGCTCTCGGGAGCGTCCTTTGAGTTGATAACTACCTCGCCCTTTCTGAGCTCCTGCACGTTTGCGATAACGTTATCGAAGCGCTTCTGAGCTTCAAGAGCGTTTTCGTACTCGCTCCTGCCGTCAGCTTCTTTAAGCTTGAACATAACTATATGCTTTATCATTTTATTTCCTTCTTTCTAAATTTTGTCATTATCGAACTTTTTATTCGCCAGCAGCATAGGCGCAAGGAATACACCTAACAAAAACAGAATCAAGGTGACAATATTCCATACTATAAATACATAATCTAAAAATGTGTAAGAAAAAGATATTTGAAAATTAGGCAAAGACGGAATTATTATTAAAAAAACTATATGATTAATCACAAGGGATATATATGTCAGATTAAGAAATATGAAACCGCA
>NZ_JAGCFH010000125.1 GCF_017650195.1 Ruminococcus sp.
CCGCTGCTCTGCAAAATGGGTTGCCTTCCTTTTTTTGTACATTTATGGGGTGTAGAGTCAGGAACAGGTAAAACGGTGGCTCTTATGCTTGCTGCTTCAGTTTGGGGAAATCCTGATGTAGGCCAGTATATTCAGACTTTTAATTCTACTCAAGTATCCTGTGAACGCACAGCAGCATTTCTAAACAACATACCATTATGTATAGACGAGCTTCAGCTAAGTAAGGATAGTCACGGGCGAAGTAAATTCGATGTTTATCAACTTGCACAGGGAGTCGGCAGAGGTCGAGGCAACAGAGCAGGCGGTATTGATACAGTTCCGACATGGAGCTTATGCATTCTTACTACCGGCGAATCACCAATAGTTCAAGTTTCAGCAGGAGCTGGAGCGGTCAACAGAGTAATAGATATTGAATGCAGAGCTTCTGAAAGCGTGATCAAGGACGGCTTTACAACATCGGCGATAATCAAACAGAATTATGGATTTGCAGGCAGAGATTTCATAGAAGCAATGACAAAAGATGTCCTGGAAGAGGCAAGGACACGGTACCGAGACTTATTCAAACAGCTATCCAGCGGTGACTCAACTGAGAAGCAGGCGATGGCAGCGGCAATGCTTCTTGTAGCAGATGAGCTGGCTGACAAGTACATATTCAAGTCCGGCAGAGTACTGACGGTTGGAGATATAACTGGATTCCTTAAAGATAAGTCAGAGGTTTCTGCAGGTCAGAGAGCTTATAACTTCCTGTGCGATTACATTGCAATGAATCGAGCAAGGTTTAATAAACCAGAAGATAACCCAGGTGAAATATGGGGAAAAATAATTGAGGATAAAGTTTGGATTAATGCTTCTAAGCTGACAAAATGTCTAAATGATGAAGGATATTCAAAAACTGCAACAATAAGTTGGATGGATAGCAATGGTCTGCTTGAATACAATAAAAACAGTGTTGACCGTCATAAAACTGTAAAAACATCAGTATATGGAATCAGAAGTCATTATTATATTATAAAGCTACCATTGGAAGATTTATCAGACGAGCTTGTTGGAGAATATGTGGATATCCTGTGAGTGTTATAACCCACATTTGTGGGGCATTGGAAAATGCTATATATAGCGGCAAAAACGAGTTGTTTTTAGTATGCCCCACATTTACCGGATATATACCATAAAAATATACGCACTATATATAATATTAACTATAGTTGAAATACCTATAGCAATGCGCGAATTTGTGGGGATGTGGGGCATACACATAATAAACGGCTATATATAGGCAAAAATGTTGCCCCAATATATGTGGGGCAAGTGTGGGGGCCGTGGGGTTATGTGCAATATAAACAAGGAGGTATTTAAATGTATATTTTAACAGATAAAAGCCTTATTAACTGTAATAATGCAAAAACAATAGAGATAGTAAGAGATAACGGGAAATATGCAGTAATGGCTGACCCAGGTGGTATTATTGCAAGATTTGATACACAGCAAAAAGCTATTAATTGTATTGATAGTATTGCGTGCGCAATCGCTAATGATGTCAAAATATTTGATGCAAAGGAGCGATAAAATGCAATATAAAGCTTCAACTTATGTTTGTGATGATACAACGGCCATCAGGGCTTTTTCCTATGCAAACTCTTACGATGTAACATGGAATCTTTTGGAGTATGGCATGATGCCTATAAACAATGAGCACATCTATATTCCTGCGTTTAGGTTTGAACACATAAATAGAAATGATATCCTTAAACAGATTTTCGAAGATCTTGTTGAGAGGGTTATAGCTGAAGTGATTATTGACAGTAATAGGCTTTTTTATGTCAAACTGAAAGCCAACTGGAGAGATCTATGTGAGGAAACAGAATGAAACTACGAGAATATCAAGCTGAACTTATAGGACGGATCAGGCTGGCAATCATGCACGGGCGCAAGTCAATCGTTTCGGTTCTCGGCTGCGGCGGCGGTAAGTCAGTAATACAAGCTGAGATATCTCGCTCAGCGACGGATAAAGGTAACAGAGTTCTTTTCCTGGTACATCGTAAGGAGCTGTGCGAGCAGATAACAGGTACATTTTCTGCTCAGGGCGTAAACATGGACCTCTGTTCGGTAAGCATGGTCCAGACAGTGAGTAGGCGGCTCGAACAGATACCAGAGCCGAAGATCATAATCACAGATGAAGCACATCATTCAACAGCGAATACTTATAAGAAGATATACAGTAAGTTTCCTGCGGCACTGCGGCTCGGCTTCACGGCTACTCCGATAAGGCTTAACAAAGGCGGCCTCGGTGAGATCTACGACGAGCTGATAACATCAGTATCAACACAGTGGCTGATAGAAAACAAATACCTGTCACCTTATAAATATTACTCCGTTAAGCTTGCAGATACCTCAGGACTCCACATCAAGGCAGGCGATTACAAGGCTGATGAAGTTGCGGAGCTGATGCAGAACAAAGAGATCTACGGAGAGACGGTGAAACAGTGGGAACGACTGGCACTTAATAAGAAAACCATAGCCTACTGTGCATCGGTTGAAGCTGCAGAGGAAACAGCGGAGCAGTTCAGGCAGGCAGGATATACAGCTGCATCGCTCAGCGGAAACACTCCGAAGGAGCGTAGGGCGAGGATAATGCAGGATTTTCGAGACAGTAAGCTCATGATACTTACTAACTGCGAGCTTTTTGGTGAGGGATTGGACGTTCCAGATTGTGAATGCACGGTCCTGCTCCGGCCAACACAGAGCCTGACGTTATACATTCAGCAGAGCATGCGCTCTATGAGATACATGCAGAATAAGACAGCTATAATTATTGATCATGTCGGCAACTGTTATCTTCACGGACTTCCGGACGATGACAGAAAGTGGAGTCTTGAGCCTAAAAAGAAGCAGGAGAACATGGTCAAGATCAGGGAGTGTCCTAATTGTTTTGCAGTATATTCACCAAAGCTTGATAAGTGTCCTTACTGCGGATATGCTGCTGTCAAGGAAGTGCAGCGCAAAGATAAGGCGGTGGTAGAGATTGACCTGGTGGAGATGAAACGGCAGGATGAAATTAAGAATACCAAACTTGCAGATGCGGTCCTTGAAACATGGGCGCAGGTAGTAGAATTCCAGAAGCTTCATAAATATAAGTTTGCATGGTGTATAAGGTATGCGGCCATGAACGACATACCGATACCAAGTAAATACAATTATATGCGAAAGGTGATAGGTGTATGAATAAACCTACAAGGTGCATTGATCCAGTTATAAAATTCTGTCAGGATTGTAAATACGGATATTGTATTTATCCTGAGTGGGTAGAAACTGCTGATGATTTACATTGGTGTTCTATTGAAAGCGGCTGTATTTATGGGCTTGAGGATACAGTACCTACCGAAGAAGAGTTAAAAGAATTTGAAAGGCGGTGGTGCCAGCGTGACGGAGCATGATTTACAAAATTCTATCCGCTTAAAGCTTTCAGAGCTCGGATACTGTGTATTCAGAGTAAATGTAGGTCGCTTTAAGACTGAGGACGGCAGGTGGTTTGACACTGGACTCCCGAAAGGCTTTTCGGATCTTATGGCTGTTAAAGACGGAAAGGTATATTTTATAGAAGTTAAGACGGAAACAGGTAAGGCCAGCAAAGAACAGTTAAATTTTATAGCAGTTATGCGTGATAAATACGGCTGTGTTGCTGATATAGCGAGGAGCGTGGAAGATGCAGTCAGAATTGTTACAGAAAATCGAACATGACGCAGCCTGCGGTAAGCCGGCACCGAAGGACCTGAATCCACCTGAGACAATGCTGTATTATATGCTGTTTGGCATATATTCCAGCTATCAGGCAGGCAGGATTGACAAAGAGAAAGGCCATGAGATGAAGACAGCTGCATACAATACATACCAGAGATTCCTGGCCGAATACAACCAGTTCACAGAAATATGTAAGGAATACCAGAAGCGGCTCCGCGAAGGGTATTCCATAGAGGGTATAACAATAATTCCGAAGGAGGATTCTAATGTTTGATTTCAAAAGCATAGCGCTAAAGGCTATACATGATATCGGCGGTTGTGATGCTACTGATGAATGGTCCAGAGGGTATGATGCAGGTGTAAATGCTGCCTATAGCAAAGTATCTGAGCTACAGTTCGAAAATGCTGAACTTAATATTAACAATGCAATCTGGTCACAGCTCAAGCAGATCGCCGACCATTACGGCTTTACAAGTCAGGCGAACATGCTCACTGAGGAAGCAGCTGAGTTTACGGTGGCTCTGAACAAGCTCCGCAGGGGTAACACTGACGCATACGACAACATCAAGGAAGAGGTTGCTGATGTGCTTGTAATAGCTTTACAGCTCCGTGAGCTTCTGGGAGCTGAGAGGATAGACGAGATTATTCACGAGAAGATTGACAGGCAGCTCCGCAGGATCCGAGAGGAAAGGGAAGCAGAAATGGAGCGTGTGTTTCCG
>NZ_JAGCFH010000126.1 GCF_017650195.1 Ruminococcus sp.
ACTAAGGACACAACTACAACTTCGACTACAACTAAGGACACAACAACTACTTCAACCACAACTGACGGCGGTACTTCTGCTTCTGTTACTAAGTGGGGCGACTCTAACTGCGACGGCGATGTAGATATGTCAGATGCTGTTCTTATCATGCAGTCACTTGCTAACCCGAACAAGTATGGCCTCGGCGGTACAGACGCTAAGGCTATCACAGCTCAGGGTCAGGCAAATGCAGATGTAGATACAGGCAGTGCAGGAATCACCGCTAACGATGCTCTCCGCATCCAGGAGTTCCTCCTCCACAAGATCTCATCTCTTGATCCTACTAAGTAATTAGTGGTAAATAATACTATTAAAGCTGCGCGGCTAAGCCGTGCAGCTTTTTGTACTCCGGAGCAGTGAAGCTGCCCAATATTTTCAGAAAATGCTTGCATTTTCGTACATAAGATGTTATAATATTATAATAGCATATTTATGCGAAAAAATATATTTAATTTAATTAGAGGAAAGCAGGCGATAAGGTGCTAAGAAGTATGACCGGCTATGGAAGAGCCCAGCAGATATTGAACGGAAGAGATATCCTTGTTGAGATACGCTCCGTTAACCATAGATATTATGAGTATTCTTCAAGAGTTCCGAGAACTTACAGCTATATCGATGAAAAGCTCAAGGCACTGCTAAAGACAGGCATATCCAGGGGCAAGGTTGAGATAGCAGTCACTATCAACAACATCGAGGGAAAGGATACTGAGATCGCTGTAAATAAGGGTGCGGCAGAGGGTTATGTGAACGCCCTTAGAAGCATTGCAGGGGACCTCGATGTAGAGGATGATATTACACTTTCAAAGCTGATGAAACTTCCGGATATCTTCAATATACAGAAAACTCCAGACGATGAGGAACAGGTCTGGGAGGACGTTTCAAAGGTAGCACAGGAGGCTATCAGGAAATTCGTCGAAATGCGTCAGATCGAGGGCGAACGTTTAAAGGCTGATATAACCGACAAGGCTGAGGGCATACTTGCTATGGTTGCAAAAGTGGAGGAGCTCTCGCCGAAGACAGTGGAGAATTACAGGAACAGGCTGTACAAGAAGCTCACCGAGGTCCTTGAAGGCAGGGATATAGACGAGCAGAGAGTACTCACCGAGGCTGCGATATTCGCGGAGAAGATCGCTGTTGATGAGGAAACTGTGCGCCTGAGAAGTCATATATCACAGCTTGAGAACATGCTGGCAGGCGATGACGCAGTGGGCAGAAAGCTGGATTTCATAGTGCAGGAAATGAATCGTGAGGTCAATACTATCGGCTCAAAAGCTCAGGATCTCAACGTCACAAAGGTCGTTGTGGACATGAAGGCTGAGATTGAGAAGATCCGCGAGCAGATACAGAATATCGAGTAATGCCATGAAGCTGATAAATATAGGTTACGGAAATATGGTCTCCGCCGAGAGGATAGTGACTATAGTGAGCCCTGAGTCAGCTCCCATAAAGAGACTGGTACAGGAAGCCCGTGACGACGGAAAAGCTATAGACGCTACTTATGGAAGAAAAACAAGAGCGGTTCTGGTAATGGACAGTGGTCATATCATACTCTCGTCCCTTATCACGGAAACTCTTGCTGCAAGAATAAATGGTTCTGGAGGTTCGGAAGAAAATGAATAAGGGCAGACTGATAGTTTTTTCCGCACCCTCGGGTTGCGGAAAGGGCACCATGCTGGAGGAGATATTGAAGGACGAGCGCTTTGCCGTGTCGGTATCTGCTACCACAAGAGCTCCTCGTGAAGGAGAGAAGGACGGTGTGAATTACCACTTTCTCACCCGCGAGGACTTCGAACAGCGCATTGCCGACGGTAAGTTTATCGAATACGCGGAGTACTGCCAGAACTTTTACGGTACCCTCGTTAGTGAGGTGGATGGAAGGCTTGAACAGGGACTTAACGTTATACTTGAAATAGAGCCTCAGGGCGCAATGAAGATACGAGAAAAGCGTCCCGATGCTGTGTTCATATTCATAGTTCCGCCTTCGATAGGAGAGCTTCGCCGCAGATTGAAAAAGCGCGGCACTGAGGCAGACGAGGTAATAGAAGAACGTGTTTCCAAGGCTGCGTGGGAGATATCTCAGGCTGCGAAATACGATTATGTTATAGTCAATGACGCCCTTGAGGACGCAATAAGCGATTTCTTTGCTGTAATACGCGGAGAACAGCTTAGAGTGAACTGCTCGGGAGATATTATAGAAGAGGTGTTGAAAAATGCTTAGACCTGCAGTAAATCAGATCATCACAAAGAACGAGAGCTGTTATTCACTCGTAATCGCTGTTGCGAAGAGAGCAAGACAAATCTCGGAGGAGCTTTACGACAAGGGTGAGACTCTCGAAGAGAAGCCTGTAAAGACTGCTGTTGAGGAACTTGCCAGCGGCAAGTGCAAGATAGTCAGCTCAGCTCCGCAGAACAACGAATAATGCCCCTTATCGCGGAGACCGCAGTCAGTGGAACAGCCTATTCCTTTGATATGCTGTTCAGCTATGCTGTTCCCGGGAGACTTGCGGCAAAAATTGCCTGCGGCTGTCGGGTGCTGGTTCCCTTCGGAAAGGGCAATATGCGCAGAATAGGTGTTGTTATGAAGCTTACAGAGGGAAGCACCGACGGACTTAAATCCCTTGTGTCTCTTGTGGATGAGGAACCGGTCATATCCGGAGAGCTTCTGATACTTGCCTTTTATCTGCGCGAGAATACCTTCTGCACTTTCTTTGACGCAGTGAAGTGTATGCTTCCACCTGCAATGAGTGTAAGTGCAAAAGAAACGTTCAGGATTGTTAAGAATTTCACGGATACTGCATCTCTCAGCCCTGCGGCAGCGGAACTATTGCAAACGCTTTCATGTGCTGCTGACATCAGAGAGCTGAACAGGCTTATTGAGGAGCATATCATAGAAAACGGAAGGCGGCTCTCAGACGAGCTCTGCGACGCAGGCGCCCTTGAATCGGACAACGTCTTCAGGCAGACGGTAGGCGACGCAGCCGTGAGAATGGTCCGTCTTTCAGATAAGTATTTAAGTTCTCCCGAGAGTTTCGACCTTACTCCCAAGCAGAAGAAAGCGGCGGATTTCCTTGAGGAATACGGTGCAGCATCTGTGCGTGAAGCTGCATATATGTGCGGTATCACCGAATCTGTCATCAAGCGCCTTTGCGCAAATGGTGCGGCTGAGGAGTATGAGGCGGAGGTGCTCAGGAAAGTCCAGGGAGAAGAAGGCGATGAGAGAAGCCCTGAGGATATAGTCCTTTCGGCTGAGCAGCAGAGTGCAAGAGACACCGTCGTTGCACAGCTGAATGAAAGAAAACCGGCGGTATTTCTGCTTCACGGAGTTACAGGCAGCGGCAAGACTTCCGTGTTTGAGAAGCTAATAGACGATACGGTTAAAATGGGCAGACAGGCGATGCTGCTCATACCGGAAATAGGTCTTACTCCCCAGACTCTAAAGCGTTTTCGCTCGCTGTTTGGCGAAAGAGTAGCTGTCATACACAGCGGTCTCTCTCTCGGACAGAGGCTTGACGAATACAAGAGAATAAAACGGGGCGACGCGGATATCGTAATTGGTACGAGGAGTGCTGTGTTTGCACCGCTCAGTAATATAGGACTCATTATAATAGATGAGGAGGGCGAGCGTTCCTACAAGTCGGACAGTTCACCGCGGTATCATACACATGATATTGCAAAGCAGCGCTGTGCTCATCACGGTGCGTCACTGTTGCTAGCTTCGGCAACGCCTTCTATCGAGAGCTATTATCTTGCCGAAAGGGGAGCCTACAGGCTTCTCGAAATGAAGGAAAGATATCAGAATGCACCGCTCCCAGAGGTAAGTATCATAGATATGAACCTCGAGCGCGAGGAAGGCAACCGTACTGAATTCAGCCGAAAACTGGCTGAGGAGATAAGCGCTAACCTGAAAAGCGGTGAGCAGTCCATACTGCTGCTCAATAGGCGCGGCTATCATACCATAATAAGCTGCTGCGACTGTTATCAGCCTGTGTATTGTCCAAACTGTTCGGTACCTCTGACCTACCACAAGAAGAACAACAAGCTGATGTGCCATTACTGCGGCTACGTCAGTGAGCCTGTTGAGACCTGTCCGTCCTGCGGCTCGAAGCGTCTGAAAAATATGGGCTTCGGTACGCAGAAGCTGGAGGAGGAGCTTTCAACCTTCTTTCCGGAGGCGCGAATTCTCCGCATGGACGCGGATACCACCTTTTCTCGTTATTCCTATGAGAAGAGCTTCACGGATTTTCGGGAGGGCAGATACGATATAATGATAGGCACTCAGATGATAGGAAAGGGACTTGATTTCCCAAACGTAACGCTGGTGGGAGTCCTTTCCGTGGATAAAGCTCTGTATACAGGGGATTTCCGCAGCTATGAGCGGACCTTCTCCCTTATCACTCAGGTGGTTGGACGTGGAGGGCGCGGTGAACGCAGTGGACGCGCCATACTCCAGACTTTTATCCCAGAGCACTACATCATGAACCTTGCCGCGGCTCAGGACTACAAGGGCTTCTACAATGAGGAGATAGCCATACGCCGTGCAATGATATTCCCGCCGCTGTGCGATATGTGCATATTCTGCTTTTCAGGGAATGAGGACATATCCGCAAGGCTCGGCGCAGAAGCTGTACTGAGGTTCATGAACGGAAAACTCAGGGAACTCCAGCCGAAAACTCCAGTGCGGGTGCTGGGGCCGGTGCGCTGTTCCTATGGCAGGATAAACGGTAAGTACCGCTACAGGATAATCATGAAATGCAAGAACAACGCCGAGATGAGAGGCTTCATAAGCGGAGTGCTCACAGGTGCGTCAAAGCTTAAAGAGATGAAAAACATAGCCCTGTATGTCGATATAAACGGCGATGTGGGCGTATAAAGAAGGATATGGTAAAATGGCTTTAAGAAGAATATTGACCGATAAGGATGAGATACTCCACAAGGTATGCAAGCCTGTGGAGAAGTTTGATGAGAAGCTGGCACAGCTACTTGACGATATGCATGAGACCCTGAACAAGGCTGAGGGAGTGGGACTTGCCGCTCCTCAGATAGGTGTATGCCGCAGGCTTTTTATCATGCATCTCAGCGAAGAGGATATTATCGAGGCGATAAATCCCGAGGTGATAAGCATAGAGGGCAAGCAGAGAGTACAGGAGGGGTGCCTTTCATGCCCTAATGTATGGGGCTATGTAACACGCCCGGCAAAATGCCGCCTTAAGGCTCAGGACAGGAACGGCAACTGGTTCGAGCGCGATTTCACAGACCTGGGCGCTCAGTGTACCTGTCATGAGAACGACCACCTTGACGGTCATGTATTTACGGAGATAGTTGAAGAATTCTTCGTACCCGAGGAGACTAAGAAATGAAAATAATTTTTATGGGAACACCCGAATTTGCAGTACCCTGTCTGCGTACTCTTGCAGAGAGCGGACATGAGGTGGCAGCGGTGTTCACACAGCCTGACAAGCCAAAGGGCAGAGGTTATAAGCTTATACCGACTCCCGTAAAGGCTGCGGCGCTTGAGTATGGCATACCGGTATATCAGCCTCTCTCTCTCAGAAAGGGAGAGGAAGCTGATGAGGCAATGAGGATACTCAGGGAGGCTGCTCCGGAGCTGATAGTTGTAACGGCTTACGGACAGATACTTCCAAAGGAGATATTGGAGTTGCCTAAATACGGTTGTATAAATATCCATGCATCGCTCCTGCCCAAGTACAGGGGAGCTGCTCCTATAAACTGGGTGCTCCTGAACGGGGAAAAAGAGACGGGAGTGACCTCGATGCAGATGAGCGAGGGGCTCGACACAGGCGATATGCTCATAAAGAAAAAAACGTATATCGGCGAGAACGAGACCTTTGAGGAGCTCTACGCAAGGCTTTCTGCTATGGGCGGCGAGGTGCTTGCTGAGACCATAGATGCGCTGGAAAAGGGCACACTCAGTCCCGAGGTGCAGGATGACAGCCTGAGCTGCTATTCTCCCATGATAAAAAAGGAGATGAGCGCTCTCGATTTCAGTAAAACAGCCGCTGAGGTACACAATATCATACGCGGAGTAACAGGCTTTGCAATGCTGGAGGGCAAGCGTCTTAAGGTATTCAGGTCTGAGATAGCTGAGGACAATTACAACGCCAGCAACGGTGCTGTTGTTGATACAAAGAGGTTCGCCGTCAAATGCGGCGACGGACGCGCGGTTATATTCCGCGAAGTACAGCCTGAGGGCAAAAAACGAATGAACACAGAGGACTTCCTCAGGGGCAAAAAGCTCACAGAGGGAGAGATACTCGCATAAGGAGGAAAAATAATGTATACAATGAGTTTAGCAGTTGCTGCTTTGATGGATTACGGCAGCTATTACGGTTACCGTTCATCAGGCGGAGACTACGGCAAATACCTGCTTTTATTCCTTGCAATGATTATTATCCCGCTGATAGCGCAGATAAATGTAAAAGCCACTTTCAGCAAATACAGCAAGGTAAACAATTCAAGAGGTCTTACGGCAGATCAGGTGGCAAGAATGATACTTGATTCCAACGGACTTCACAACATTAGGATAGAGCATATCTCAGGAGCTCTCAGCGATCACTTTGATCCTAAGGCAAATGTGGTAAGGCTTTCCGATGCAGTCTATGGACAGACATCTGTTGCAGCTATCGGAGTTGCGGCACACGAGTGCGGTCATGCCTGTCAGCACGCTGAGAACTACGGTCCTATCCTGCTCAGAACAAAGCTTGTTCCGATAACCAATATCTGCTCACGTTTCTGGTACCTCGTTCTTATTATTGGTTGTATACTGAGTAGCCTTACGATAGGTACACCTCTTATATATCTTTCCATCGCAATGTTTGCGGCAGTTGTCGTTTTCCAGATTGTTACGCTTCCATGCGAATTCAATGCCAGCGACAGAGCGCTCAAGACTCTTGAACGCGACGGTATACTCGAAATGGCTGAGGTGCCTCATGCACAGAAGGTACTCAAGGCAGCAGCTCTTACCTATGTTGCAAGTCTTGTATCTTCTATGATCCAGCTTCTCAGGCTTCTCCTTTCAGTAAGAAGAAGATAATGACAGATCCCCGATATCTTGCTGTAAAGCTTCTCGACAAAACATTCGTCAGCAGTAGCTATTCGAATTTGCAGCTTGACAGCGGTCTGAAGACATCAGACCTTGACGAAAGGGGCAGGAAGCTGTGCTCGGCCATATACTACGGCGTTATCGAGCACAGAATCACCCTTGACCATATAATCAGCGGACTCAGTTCACGTCCCATAGACAGGCTGGACAGCA
>NZ_JAGCFH010000009.1 GCF_017650195.1 Ruminococcus sp.
ATTCTTAATTCTCATATAACTATTCTTCTCACCAATAAGTATATATCCATTAGATAAATTATCTGATGGAGTTTTCTTTGGTGTTAAAGAACCAGTCTCCATATAGTTTTCATATAATTCAATAAAATAATCTATTTTATATACAAAAGCTATTAAAGCTGCGATTACTACTGTAGGCTATGGTATAGCACTTGCCTTAGCTCTTGGAATTAGCAGTAGTACCGCTGAAACTCTTTACCAAAACACAATGAGAAGCAGTTGTATAAACAACATCGACAGATCTCTTAAATCAGACACTTTCGTTAATAAATATGCTTCCTATCTTGAATCGCTTGGATATTCACTTCGTGTAAATCCTGAAAAACTTACATCTATTTTCGGAGGAGAAAAGAATATTGACGAAGAACTTGTGAAGTATATAAACAACATTAATGGCCGTCGAATTGCAGAGGATGAAGAAGTTATAAGTCTTGTTCACGAAGGATATGCTGTTGTCATTCGTGACATTGTCTCACAAAATGTTAATAAGTACGCTGCTGAAACCGCAGCAAAGGAAATCCGAAGTGACAGTAGTGGTATGCAGGAACTTGCTCCTCTTATTACAGACAGAGAAGATCGCACTCCTGCCGCAAAATATATTGCTGACCACTATACAGCGCCTGCATTTGTAACAATTTACAAGCTCATCGGCTTCCTACTTCTTTTCGTTGCAGCAGCAATTATGATATATCTGATACTGCAGCAATATATGTCCAGAGACGATACAAAAATCGATGCTGGCGCACATATTTGCGGAGGAATCATCGGTATCATCAAAGGTGGCTTGTTTGTTACTGTAGCCGCAGCACTAATACGAATATGGGCTATCATGGGAAGTGACGAGATGCTCTTTTTCAACAATAGTGTTATTGATAAATCTATTATTTTTAAATACTTCTACACTTTCGTATCATCACTCTAAGTGTGTTTAACCATCTTAACAGGAGGAACATCCTATGATAATGTGCAGCAATTGCAAAAAACGACCTGCTGTCGTATTCATTACCTCTGTACAGGGAAATGAAAAAAAGAATGAAGGCCTTTGCCTCGCCTGTGCTAGAGAAAGAAAAATTCCGCAGGTTGCTGAATATATGGAAAAACTTGGTATTACTGACGAAGAAATCGACCAGCTTTCTGATCAGATGATGGGAATGCTGGACGGCGACTCTTTTGAGATGGGAGGGCAGGGAATAATGCCGGACTTCATCTCAAATATGTTCGGAGAAGAGAACAGTTCAGAGGATAAAGACGTTGATTCAACGCTCCCGGATAGTGAAGAGAAACCTAGAAAAAAAGGACTGTTCGGAAGAGAAAAAACTGAAAAGAAAGAAAAAAAGAAAGAACTCAAGTTCCTTGGAAGTTATTGTACAAATCTGTCGCAGAAAGCTGCTGACGGTCAGCTTGACCGAATAATCGGCAGAGACAAAGAAATAGCACGAGTTGTTCAGATTTTGTCTCGCAGAACAAAGAACAATCCGTGCCTTATCGGTGAACCTGGCGTCGGCAAAACTGCAATTGCAGAAGGAATAGCACAGAGAATCAATGAGGGCGATGTTCCGCTGAACCTTGCAGACAAGAAGCTCTATCTCCTCGACCTTACTGCACTTGTTGCTGGAACACAGTTCCGTGGCCAGTTTGAAAGCCGTGTCAAAGGACTTGTGGATGAAGTCAAAAGAGAAGGAAATATTATTCTTTTCATTGACGAAGTACACAATCTTGTAGGTGCAGGGGACTCTGAAGGCTCGATGAACGCTGCAAACATTCTTAAACCGGCACTCTCACGAGGAGAGGTTCAGGTAATCGGAGCTACAACATTCGGAGAATACAGAAAGTACATTGAAAAAGACTCTGCATTAGAACGTCGTTTTCAGCCTGTAACGGTTACAGAACCTACTATAGAAGATACTGTAAATGTTCTCCTTGGTATCAAGAAATACTATGAAGACTATCATAAAGTTCATATCTCTGATTACCTTATAAGGGTTTGTGCGGTACTTTCCGAAAGATATATAACTGACAGATTCCTTCCTGATAAGGCTATTGACCTCATGGACGAAGGTTGTGCTCATGCAAATATCCGCTCACCTGAGATAGCTGAATATGCTAAGAAAATCAAAGAAATCAGTGTGCTTGAAGGAATGGAGACTACCCTGTCAGAGCAGAATGAACCAGATTATCAAGCTCTCGCTGAGGTAAAAGGAAAGCTTATTCACGCTCGTGATGACGCGGCACAACTAAAGGAAAAAGCTGAAAATGTTCAGGTCACTGAAGAAGATATTACAAAAGTAGTTGAACTTTGGACAGGTATCCCTGCAAGCAAAATTGCAGAAACAGAATTCCTCAAGATAACCAAACTTGAGAATGCATTAAAGAAACGTGTACTTGGACAGGATGAAGCAGTTGAAGTACTAACTCGCGCAATCAAACGAACAAGAGTACAGCTCAATAAACGCAGAAGACCTGCATCATTTATTTTTGTTGGACCGACAGGTGTCGGCAAAACTGAGCTTGTTAAAGCACTTTCTGAGGAACTGTTCGACTCGACAGAACCTCTTATCCGACTTGATATGACAGAATATATGGAGAAGCATTCTGTTGCCAGAATGATAGGATCTCCTCCCGGATATGTAGGATATGATGAAGCAGGTCAACTTACTGAAAAAGTTCGCCGTAAACCTTATTCAGTAATCTTGTTCGACGAAATTGAAAAAGCTCATCCTGATGTTATGAATATTCTCATGCAAATTTTGGATGAAGGACATATTGATGACGCACAAGGAAGAAACATCAACTTTGAAAATACAATAATCTGCATGACTTCTAACGCAGGCTCAACAGATAAGAGTGTCGGTGTTGGTTTCAACCGTACTGAAAATGAGATCTCCCGCGACAAGGCGATGAAAGGACTACGTGAATTCCTTCGTCCTGAATTCATTAGTCGTATCGATGAAGTAGTTGTATTCAAACAGTTAACCAAAGAGGATTTTGCACATATAGCAGCTCTCATGCTAGATGAAATGAAGGAACCTCTTGCAGAGAAAAACATTTCAGTATCTTATGATGATCAGGCACTTAAACTCATTGCTGAGAAATCTTTCGGCAAACCATATGGTGCACGTGATATACGTCGTGTAATCCGTCAGGATGTTGAAGACAAAGTTGCAGAAATGATAATCACCAACTCGTCAAATATAGATGAAATTAGCATATCTGTTGATGGGGATAACATAACTGTTTCAGGAAAGAAAAAGGAGCAAACGGAAGAATGAACTTAAAAAAACTAATTGCCATTGCAACGACTACGGCAATGCTTGTTTTGTCAGCATCCTGCGGTAATTCCACAAACTCATCACCAGGATCTACAGAAAAGGATTCAACGCCTTCACCAACAGGAGCTTACAGCGATAGTGTAGTTGCAGCTGTTGAAGGACCTAAACTTATGTTTTCAAATGTTGAAGCTGCTCCAGGAGAAACAGCCGAAATATCTTTGATCGTAAGTGGCGCACACAAGAACTGGACTATGTGTGGCATTCATGTAACATTTGGAGAAGACTTAGAATGTGTTATGGATGATCCGGCAAATAATCGGATTTCGTATGAACTCGGTGCCGCTTCAAAACACTCTTCAGGATCGGTTGGAATGCTTTGGGTTAATCAGCTTCCTGAAGAACTTACATCCAATCATCTTGGCTGCTTATTTTTCACTGAAATCTTTGAAGGTGATATGGGTGGAGATGGTGAAATTGTGAAGTTCTTCTTCAAAGTCCCTGAAAAGGCAAAGAAAGGGACTGTATATCCAATTGGAATATATTATATGCCACCAGATGAAGCACGTGAAGATATGTTCAGAAACAGTGCAGATGATCTGTCGCTTGAAAAATACGCCTTTGAGAACTGGACCGGTGGAAGCATAACAGTTGTCTAAGAATTATTAGATAAATACTACTAAACATATTATTACAACGCATAGGCTGATTATAACCAGTCTATGCGTTTTTTGAGATAGTTTTGATACTATTTTTTCTACTAACCAACAACTTTCCACAACTATAAAATATAAAAAGGTCAAAAAAGCTTGAAAAATACGGTAATTGTGACGAATGTGTGAAATAATGTATTGACTTTATTGTTTTAATATGATATCATATAGCTATACTTTTTATATTTTTGGAGGAAAACACTATGGAAGACAATAAGCTCAATCCCACAGGCGTTCCCGAGGAAGTTAACAATGCTGCTGAGGCAGTTGCAGATGCTGCTCAGGAAGGCGCAGATACAATAGCTGATAAGGTTGCCGAAAAAGTTGAATCATTCGGCGACGCCGCAGAAAATGTAAGTGATAAGGTAGTTGATACTGTTACTGGTGTTGTTGATGCTGCTGGCGAAGCTGCTGACGATTTTGGTGACAAGGTTGCTGATGTTGTTTCAGGCGAAGCTGCTGATGCAAACGCTTCTCTCGGTGACAAAGTCGCTGATGTTGTTAATGCTGCTGGCGATGCAGCTGATACTTTCGGAGAAAAAGTCGCTGATACAGTAAGTGAAGCATTTGGTAATGCTACAGATTCCGCTGAGAAGGCTATATCTCCAGATGCTATTTATGGTGGTGCGCCTGCTGCAGGCGGTAGCAAAGTACTCTCTATAGTATCTCTCGTTTGCGGTATCGTTGCTATTCTTGCAACACTTCTCAGTTGTTGCTGCACAGGTGCTCCAAACCTTATTTTTGGTATTGCTGCTCTCGTTACTGGTATTCTTGCAAAGAAGAAAAACTGTGAAGGACAGGGTATGGCTCTTGCTGGTATCATCATGGGTGGAGTCGCTGTTGCTGCAGGTCTCGTTTGGGTTATTTGGATGATTATCAGCCTTGCAACAGGTACTGCTTCATCACTTACCAAGTCCTTTAATTCTTAATCCATCTATTAAAATGGATAAAACCAAACGTATAAAGTTAGCTGTACTTATAGGCGTCCCCGTATTGCTTTTAGTTGCATTTCTTTTCAGGAATCAGATAATGTCCTTAAGCAAATTTTTAGGGCCTTGTATATTCCATGAAACGACAGGTTTACACTGCCCTGGCTGCGGAAACACAAGAGCAGTTAAAGCATTGTTAAATCTACATCCTATAGTATCATTCAGAAATAACCCTATCATAATTCTCCTAACACTAACAG
>NZ_JAGCFH010000010.1 GCF_017650195.1 Ruminococcus sp.
ATAATAATGAATCTTCGCATCATATTAATTGATTGTTGAAAAATTATTTTATTTAAAGACTTTTTAAACTTTAATGTGTTATCATAATATCAGCGGCAAGGAAAAAATACATCGGAGGTTAGGGATATGTTCTTTAAAATGCTGAAAAGCGACCTTAAACGAAAAAAAGGTCTGAACGTAATACTGTTCATATTCATATCTGTCGCGTCGATACTTGTATTTGCAGGCTCGGTGCAGATATTCTCCAATTTCACCCGTGAGCAGACGGCAAAGAGACTGTGTCACAGTTCTGACGCTATATTCTGGACAGTAAGGAACAAGGAAGGCAGCGAAGAGATAAGTCAAAAAGCCGTGGAGCATCTCGACAGCATCAACAATGTCAGCGAATGGAGCATGTCGGAGATGACGCTGATAAATATTAAGAATCTGGACTTCCCCGACTACGACGAGGAAGATAACTCCTACGTCTTCAGCGGTAAGATACAGTGCTTTTTAACACTCCCCCGTGAGCACGACCTCACCTATGACCTTGACGACGAGCCATTTTATGTACCAAACGGATGTATCGCCGTCCCAACCGAAATATCACTCGAGACAGGCGTAAAAAAGGGTGATTTCATCAGGTTAACAAGCGATACAGGTGATACTTACGAACTTGAGGTCTGCACTGTATTCAAGGACAATATCGTTAACGGACTGTGCAGATATATTGTCTCCGACGAGGACTACAAGGTACTTTCGGAGAGCTTCGTCAGGAGGTTCACCTCCTACAACGTATGCCTGAAGGACAATTCCTACATAAAGATAGAAGCTGTCGAGAACGAGCTTGAAGAAAACGGCGTTCCGCTGATAACTATAGCCTACATGGGCTATGTTGACGACAATCTCGTTATGATGCAGATAATTTCGGTATTCATCATACTCATAAGTGTTTTCCTTATCGCGATAATCTTTATGACAATACGTTTCACCATGATAGTCGATCTCAAGAGCGAGGAAAAGGAGATTGGCATGATGAAGGCTCTGGGTATAGAGTCGTTCAGCTTCCGCTGGATATTTGCCGCTAAATACATAGCCTTTGCTATAGTTGGCGGTATCATAGGTATAGCCGCGGGACTCCCGCTTGCGGCTATACTGGTGAATATGTTTGGTCCCGACGTCATTCTCCCCGAGAGTTACGTCATGGTACTTATCGGCATAGCGTCCGTAGTTGTGATGATATTCGTAATGATAGCTTTCTCGCTCTTCGTAATGCGTAGGATAAAGAAAATATCCATTATCGACGCCATTCACGGCGAGAACCACGGTGAGCGCTTCAAGAAGGGCTTCCCGCTGTTTCTACACAAAAGGAAGAAGATGTCTGTGCCGCTGTTCTTTGCGCTGACGGATATCCTCGGGCGCTTCAAGCGCTACATTTTCCTCATCATAGCCTATTTGCTCGGAGCGGCGATACTCCTGCTGGTATTCAATGTCAGAAACAGCATCATCAACCCGCATTACACACGTTTCTGGGGGTATCACGACTACGATTTCAAAATAAGATACTCTGATGATGAATACGACAGCATTCACAGAGAAATGCAGAAAACAGGCAGGAACTTCTATGAAGTAATGAATGACAGATTTGCCGCAGCAGGAATACCCGCCCATTACGACTTTATGTACGATGGAAGCGGATACATTGACCTCGATGACGGAACGAGCCATTATATCAGTATTGAATGGAAGGAAGGCGAGCCTGAAAAGTTCATCTACCGAAAGGGTGGTACAGCTCCGAAGCTTGCCAACGAAGCCGCTATGAGCGCATATACCGCAAAAAAGATAGGCGTGAAAACGGGTGATGTTATAAAGATGAGGATAAACGAGAACAATACTGACCACACTGGGCGTGTCCTTGTCGAGAGAGAGATAGTGATAACAGCTCTGATAGACTATATGGAGCAGAACTCGCCTATAATGATAATGGGCGACGACTTCGAAGGCGCATACAAATTAGGGGAGTTCAACACGGGATGTACTATCGACGCTCCCGAAAGTCAAAAGCCTGCCGTGATAAAACAGTTGAGAGAATTTACTGACGGAAGAGTATTAGACGGAAACGAAGCCATACGCCGCGATGTCGGCAACTTTGACAGGCTGTTCCTGCTTCTCGAATATGGCGTGGGAGGAGCTGTGCTGCTGGTGCTGATGCTCATAACATACCTTTACATGAGCATATTCGTCGCCGAAGAGGTACCCGAGACGGCTCTGCTAAAGAGCATGGGCTTTCGCGATATCACAATAAAGTCGGAGTATATGATAAGGATAGCACTACTCCTGCTGATATCGCTGATACTCGGCGAGGGGTATATTTGGACGCTCGGCAATATTATGTTCGAAACTTTTATGAGGCAGTACGAGGTCACGGGAATGGGATTCGAGTTTGAATTTCCCATTAGCTTCATAGTGATACCGCTCATCATGCTTTTCTGCTTGCTGCTGACGGCACGATTCACGCTGAGAGACATAAAACACATCGGTATTTGGAAGATATCCGAGGAATAAACGGAGGAACATAAATGAATACAGTCTTATCGGTCAAGGACCTTTGCAAAACATACATAATAAGGAAAAACAGCAACAATGTGCTAAGGAATATCAGCTTCGAGCTCAGCGAGGGTGAATTCGTCACTGTTATGGGGCCGAGTGGAAGCGGCAAATCCACTCTGCTCTACACAGTCAGCGGCATGGATTCAATGACTTCAGGAACAGTAGAATTCATTGGAAGAGATTTAGGCTCACTCAACAAGAAAGAACTATCAAAACTTCGCCTTACTGAAATGGGATTCATATTTCAGCAGATGTATATGATGAAAAAGCTCTGCATACTCGACAATATTGTACTTCCGGCATATCAGGCTGGAATGTCGCATAGTGAAGCTAACAAACGAGCAGAATCTCTTATGAGAAGATTAGATATTATTGAGACTGCAGAACATGAAGTTAATGAGGTATCTGGTGGCCAACTTCAGCGAGCTTGCTTATGCAGAGCGCTAATAAACCGACCTCAGATTATCTTTGCAGATGAGCCAACAGGAGCACTTAACTCAAAAGCAGCTGCTGATGTTATGCGCGAACTGACAAATACAAACCGTGAAGGTACAAGTATCATGATGGTCACTCACAGCGTAAAAGTTGCAGCTATGAGCGATAAGATACTATATCTTATGGACGGTGATATTCAAGGAGAGATTGAACTAGGTAAACTTAATGACGAAGGTGAGCTTTCAAACAGAGAACATATCCTGAGTAAGTGGCTCATGGAACGTGGATGGTGAGGAACAAGTAATGGAAAAGAGAAAGATAACAATTATACTCACAGCACTAATTACGTTTTCCTCAGCTATAAGTTCGTGTGGAAGAAGAGGATACGAAGAATTTGTTATACCAGAACAGGGACCAAGTACTCTTCAACCAATAGAAAACATATACAGGGACAATAGTGATGAAGAATTGCTTTCTGTTACAGAAAACACTTATAAGACCGTATCTAGTTCTGACAAACTATGTGAAATACAATGTAAGAATAGCTATTATGATGTTACACTAGATAAAGAACTAGGCACTCCTTATGATGTCGGCGCCGCATACGCTGAGGCTATACAACTCGCATATGAAAATTATACAGTTTTTTGTGAAGGGTATATTTTCGAAAATATCAATGCTGCTTTCAACGATCTCAACAACGATTATTCAAGTATTGAAAAAAGAACTGACCACTTCTTTTCATCTCTAGACAAAGAATACAAAGACGAGCTAGAAGGTTTTGCCGATACAATAAGCGGAAACAGTACAGGTATAAAAGAAGATGGCATTCTTTCAAAAGAAGAAGCCATCCTTATCCAATTTGTTCCAGACGTACTACGTTCTACTGCATGTAGCGCAATTTCTGCTAATGGAAAAACAACTTCGACCGGAGAAAGATTAACCTGCCGGCTCCTTGAATGGCAACTAGGAAGTAATAATCAATTATGTGAAAATCATGCATTTATACACATGAAAAACGGCGATAAGAGTTTCGTTTCATTATCTTATCTAGGATCACTCACAATTCTTTCTGCAGTAAATAATGATGGATTGATGCTCGGAGAACTTGACGTAGGAAGCGACAATATGGTAGAATATACCAGTAACAATAAAATAAGCTACACATATGCATTAAGATACGCTCTTGAAAACTGCACCAATGCGAAAGAAGCTGCAACATACCTTGTTTCAAATGCTTCTCAATTTCCATACTGTGTAAATGTCCTGGCAACGGATAAAAGTGATGCTTTTGTTGCAGAACTCTGTGTTTCCGATGAGATTGGTACTTCGCTGATACGAGATAGTAATACTCCACTGATGACAGGCGTTGATTGGAACAATCCTAATTATATATGTGCAGTAAATTCCTTTGCTGCCGAAGGTAACAACGACAATCTTTCCTTAGTTACAAATAACATTATCAGATGGAAAAGATACAATGAACTTTTTTGTAATGAAAATAATCTGTCTCTTAAGCGTATGAAGCAACTAATGACATGCGAAAAAACAGATAATGACCTCTATCGAATCCGAAGTAATAACCTGGTTCATATGATGTTGGTAGACTATTCAACGTGTAAATTACATGCTTTACTAACTGACAAAGATGGCGTTGATGACAAACCTGTATTCATCGATCTTGGCAGCTGGAAATAAATGATACACATATAATCCTTATCTGAATTTCATGCATGGAGAATGATATGACTGATATTCTTATTATTGAAGATGACGCTGAACTTGGGCAACTCCTAAGTGATTTTCTGAAAAAAGAGGGCTACTCGGTAAAGCTTTGCAGCTCTGCTGAGGAAGCCCTTGTGTTGCTTAAAGAAAATATTTTTCGCCTTCTGCTGCTCGATGTTATGCTACCAGCCATGAATGGTTATGAAACATGCGAAATGATTCGCAGGAACCAGGATATTCCTATTATAATGATGAGCGCTCAGACCAGCGAGGAGAACAAGCTGCTCGGCTATGAAACGGGAGCGGATGATTATATTGACAAACCTTTTTCAGTTAAGGTTCTTACTGCAAAGATTCGGGCATTAATGAAACGGAAAACACAAAGCAACACTGGTAGGATATTAAACTACTATGGTATATCACTTGACACTGCTTCACGTCGTGTTACACTAAATAATAATGAACTAAAACTTAATGTTAAAGAATTTGAACTTCTACAATTCCTCATGGAACACGAAGGTGAAGCCATAAGCAAAGAAGACCTGTTCTGTGCTGTCTGGGGGACCGACTGTTTCACTGAACCAAGCACCGTAAGCGTGCACATACGATGGCTTCGTGAAAAAATAGAACAGGATCCTAACTCTCCTCAACTCATTCAAACAGTATGGAAGATAGGATACAGATTTGGTGCAAGCAAATGAAAAAGATTGTTCGTATTTTGATTGTTGCAACTGTACTCTTTATTGCTGTAATATCATGCTTCAATATTCTCTTTACCAAAATGTCTCAAAGGCGGAATATTGATATAAACACCGTTGCAAACAGGATAAATCACATTATTACCGAAAACTATGTCAACAGTGATGAAACACCTGATAAAACGATCACTGAAAATCAAGAATTATGGAAAGATACATACGGAGAAAAAGCACCTATTTCCATTTTATTCATACCAATTAATTCTGACAACAATTCAAGATTTTTCAAAGCTGCAAATGAGAGATGTGCATTATGCAGTTTATATAACAAAAACGGAGATCTTGTTGGACTCATAGAATATCAATTCTCAGATACTCCCTCTATTTTACTTAGGCTATGTGTAAATGCTGTTTTATGTATCTGCTTCATATTAGTCGTAATATTTATCTCAGGTACATACATCAAAATCATAATGCCATTCAGAAAGCTCTCTGAGTACCCCGAAAGGCTCGCAAAACTTAAAGATATTCAAAAACTCCCCGAAAGTAAAAACCGCTACTTTGGAAAATACATATGGGGGATGAATATGCTTTCGGATGTTCTGGCTTCAAACAGCCGACGAATACACATTCTCGAGGGTGAACGCCAGAAACTAGTAACATCAATTGCTCATGGCGTAAAAACTCCCGTTGCAAATATACGGCTCTATACTGATGCCGTTCGCACTGGACTATATTCCAATTCTCCAATGGCCTCAGACATAGCCGATAAAATAGATAAAAACGCAGAAAAGATCCAATTGCTTGCTGAAGAATTAATGTCTGCTTCGTATGCATCATTTGATGGATATGATATTGATATTTGTTCGTTTTACCTTGATGAACTAGCTGATCTCTTGAAAAATGAATACACGGACAGAATGAAGTTGCTCCACATTCCG
>NZ_JAGCFH010000127.1 GCF_017650195.1 Ruminococcus sp.
CAGTGCTTTCAAGTAGAATATGTAGCTCATCGGAAATAAGGTCGCATATCCTTGTACTGCTCTCGGGAGCCTCCTCAGCACTGAAATATATCTCTGCAAGTAATCTGCTTCGACTATTGTAACAGGCTATTACATTTTCGGAAGCTATACCAAATTTTTCAAGCTTGTGCTTTATAATACGGCTCACATTTTCTGAATAACGCACATCAAGCCTTTCTCCGGCAGCACGTATCAGCTCCTCGGTTATCCTAAGCTGTTCATGCAGCATTTCTCTGCTCTCCGAAAATCTCATCTCCATGAGTTTTGCAGAAGCTTTCTCCCTTGCACTTCTTGCAAATGCATCCATAAGCTCTCCCTTGCGAAGACATTCGGCAAGCTCTACAGGAAAGCTCTCAGATGCAAACTCGGTCATCTCTGCAAGTCTTGTAAAACCGCGATATGTATTTCCTCTGTCCGACTTCCAGCAAAAGGGTCGGCGATAGCATAATGAACAAACCTTTTCCGAATTTTCTTCTATCTCATGGCTTATATCACTTTTGCCTGAAAGCATATCAGATATGCGTTCAGACTCTTTGCGAAGCTCTCTTACTGTATCCGAAAGGAAACTCATTCTTGTGCCTATCACATCTGGAAGAGCCTCTGTACTCTCGTGTCCGATACGTATCCATTTGTCCGAGAACGCACCGGCGAATGGTATAAACAATACAACTCCTAATATAATATCTATCATATTCTCTGCGCCCCTTACCGACATTCCTGTAAGTACTGTCATTACAAAATTAATCCCTACAAAACCTGCAGCAGCAATATGTCTTTTCTGTTTATAAAGATATCCTGTCAGAAGTCCGGCTGCTGGAAGCAATACTATATTCAGTCCTACCGCCGAAGATGACAGAAAAGCTCCGCACACTGAAAGAGCTCCTACAAAAACTCCTCCGTTATGCCGGTAAAAATAAGCTCCAGTAAGGGTTACAGCAGCTGAAACGATAATACCTGCATTGAGCATAGGTAGCTTAACAGCTGACAGCGAGGCTATAAGCATTATATATACTACAGCACAGGAAAAGCCGTTCATTCCTGTGAGATTTATCGTATGCTGGCGCCTTATACCGAGTATGAGCTTCGACGCTGAATAAGCCGTAAAGCCTGCAAGTGAACTGTAAAATCCGTAGAACAGAAGCTTGTACATCAGCTCACCTATAACAGCCGATACAGCCGCTCCAGAAACAAAAATGCTGACAGCCGTATTAATACCACAGAGCTTCGGATCATTTTTTGGTTCAAGAAACATCTTGATTATCAATATCATAGCAAGCGCAGATAGTTTTACTATATTATGTCCTATATCGCCACCTATGATACTGCGTATCAGACTGCCGGTAAAAACTGCTGCTGAATACGGAAGATCAACTGCTCCCGAAAGTGAAATATCCGCAAAAGATGAAATCCCTGCAACTCTTGTGCCAGTAAGGAAAAAGCCTGTAGCTGCAGCGGCGGCAAAGCTTGAAACCTGTGTTGCATATTTTACTACGATTAAATCCTTTATTTTTAACATTCGTTATCACCTCACAAAAATATACAAGCTATTATATCATAAGCAAAGTGAAAAAAATGTCATTCTACACTGTCGAGAAATGACTCATAATGACTTTTCTTTTGGCAAAAAGAAAAAGCTGCGCATTGCACAGCTCTCATTTTCATGTATTTTTTTCGTCAGCCATATACAAAAGTGCATTGCAGACAGCAGCCGCAACATTGCTACCGCCTTTTCTGCCCCGTGCAACGATACAGGGTATACCGCTCTCGATCAGCATTTCCTTTGACTGTACTACATTTACGAATCCCACGGGAACTCCTATAACCAGTCTCGGGATAAAAGTTCCACTTGCAATATGCTCGCACAGTCTCACAAGAGCCGTCGGCGCATTGCCTGCCGCGTATATCACAGGCTTTCCGAGAAGAGAAGCCTTATCAACAGAAGCAGCAGCTCTTGTGGTGCCGTTTTTCATAGCAGCAGTCGAGATATCGCTGTCAGCCATAAAGCACTCCACAGTACATCCGTGCCTTGCAAGGGCAGCTTTATTTATTCCTGCCTTTGCCATATTAGTATCGGTAACGAATACAGCTCCTTCCCTTATCGCTGCAAGAGCCTTCTGGACAGCGTCTTCTGAAAAGTACATATTGTCGTAGTAATCAAAATCCGCAGTGGTATGTATAGCACGCATAACTATTGGCTTAATCTCCTCAGGCAGCTTTCTGTCACCCAACTCTGCCTCGATTATCTCAAAGCTACGGTGTTCTATATCTTTTGGAAGAACATATTCAAGCTCCATCAAATCCCCTCCTCAACGATCCTGTAAAGTAGCTCAGTATCTATGCTACGGCGTACTCCGTCGGCAAGCTTGTCATACTGTCTTTCCTTGTAAGCGCCGCGGTCAACTACTCCACCTCGGTAGGTTATCCCTTTGCTTGCATAAAGTCTTTTCACTATACGTTCAGAGACCTCCGCGCTGTCAAACAGACCATGTATATAGCAACCGTAAACGTTGCCGGAATATGCGCCTCCGCAATCAAGTAGAGGACGTTCTCCACTGTCAGTGCTTCCCATGTGTATCTCATAGCCGCTGAACTCTGCTCCGCTGAGGCAGCTGAAAAAACCGCCTATATTCCTAAATCTGCCTCTGGTCTGAGTCTGCCTCTTCTCACCCATGAAAACGGTCCTGCACCTGAGCATTCCCATTCCGTTGATGCTTCCTCCACATTCGCTGTCAAGAGGGTCGGCTATTGTCTCACCAAGCATCTGATATCCTCCACATATACCGAATATAGGAACACCGTTTGACGCACTCCTTTTTATAACCGCCTCCATGCCGCTTTCACGAAGCCATTTCATATCGCAGATAGTACTTTTTGTTCCGGGTATTATTATCATATCAGGATTATCAAGTTCCTCATACTTCGAGACATATCGTACTGATACTCCGTCATACTGTGAGAATACGTCATAATCAGTAAAGTTTGAAATCTTCGGAAGTTTTATGACAGCAATATCTATAATTCCTACAGACGCCCCCTCAAGCTTTGATGAAAGGCTGTCCTCATCTTCAATATCGCAGTCAAGCTGCGGCACTACCCCTAGAACGGGCTTACCGCCACGCTTGAAAAGTATATCCTTACCACTTTCAAACAACGATATATCACCGCGAAACTTGTTTACAACAAGACCTTTTACCATACTAAGCTCGTCAGGATCTAACAGTCCGAGAGTTCCGAGAAGCTGAGCAAAAACGCCTCCTCTATCAATATCTCCCACCAGAAGCACTGGAGCTTTTGCAATTTTTGCCATGCCCATATTAACTATATCATCGGATTTCAAATTCAGCTCAACTGGACTTCCAGCTCCC
>NZ_JAGCFH010000128.1 GCF_017650195.1 Ruminococcus sp.
CTCATGAACATAACGAACAGGATAAACAGTCCTGCCGTATACCATTTGCTGTAATCAAGGGAATCCTGAGGGGTTAGGAACCAGAGTCCCCAAGTGATAGGATATTTCTCCTCGCCCTTTTCCAGCACTGCCCGGAAAAACCATAGGGATATCGCTCCTGTTATCGAGTATAAAACGAAGCCTAGTACATGGTGCTTCTGCATATAATCGAACACTCGGAACATTATCCAGCCGATCACAAAGCTCAGTACGCCCCAGAAAAATGAGAAAACGTATCCGAACTCATCGGTTTTATCACGGTTGCGATAGTGGTACATAAGTGCCATCATCACAAGCACATTGTACCAGAGCACAGGATCGCATAAGGTCCTGAACAAAAAATCCTTAAGACTGAATTTTTTAGTATTGGTCTCTTTCATTATTTATACCATTTTAAAGTTATTCTCTTCATCAAGGTACCACATCGCAAGCTGCGACGTGTTTACAGCAGCCGCAGACAGTCCGATGATACAAGCACTGTCCGGATCCTCTATAAAGTCACTGAGCTCAGAAAATCCTGTGCCTGCATCGGTCGTGGCGATTATACACGAACAAGCCGAGCTTCCCGACTGTCTTATATCTACACGGACCTCAGGCACTACCTTTACAGCCAGCACTTTGAGTAGGAGCTGATCCGGATAATCGGGGTTGTCAACGCTTTCGCATACAGTGGTACCGTCTCCGGAACGGTATACGAAACTACAAGCGATACCCTGCTTTATAAGAAGATTTAGCAGTCCGAATACCGAGCGTAATAGCTGCTCCTCACCTCTTACGGCATTTGCTGCAGAAACGCTCTGCCTGCGGAAAAGATCAAGCACGATAACAGGCTGTACTGAAGCAGCTGCTTCGTCAAGACGTACCATGAGTTTTGCCTTTTTTGACGAGAGCTTCCAGTTTATTCGTTTCAACGGATCACCGTGAATGTACTCACGATGCTCATATCCGGGAGCTGTATTAGCCGAAAACAGCATAGCCGTATCGTTTTCCTCATCCTCGTCGCTTGTAAGCACTGTTTCCGCAATCGAGCGGAACAGCTGCGAGGATGCCTTAATTTCAGGTATCTCGGGTATAACTCCCACTGACACAGGCTGAGGTAGCGGAGTAAGTATTTTCTTTTTCATGAAACCAAGGAAGCCGCATGAGTACACAGCTTTTATGCCTACCTCTCCGTTTCCTCCGACCACTGCATTAAGCTCAAAGGTGAAGCTTTTTTTCTCCTCTGTGAGCATGGTCAGCTTGCGATTCATTATATTCTGAGCAAATATCTCCGTCGCATAAGGGCATATTTCCACAATACCAAGCGGAAATGCGCCTTTTTTGCGTATAGTAATGGTAACGAGCAGCGTACTTCCCTTCTGTACATAAGCGTCGCAGTTAAAAGTCACTTTTACTCTTTTTCTTGCATAGGCCATAAAAAAGAGGGACACAAGTGGTGCGAATGCCACGAAAGCAAGCAGTATTATTCCCATTTCACCATCTATATAAAATGTGAATATATATACGAGAAAAGCAACTGCAAGCACGCTGACGATACTCTTAATATGCTTTATCATCTTGTCATTGCGGGCACGGGACAGCTCTTGAGAATACTTTCGATGTATGCTTCGCCCGTACCGAAAGCCGTCTTCCCCTGAGGAGAAAGGATTATCCTGTGCGCAAGCACCGAAACTGCGGCATACTTGACATCGTCAGGGGTAACATATTCTCTGTCATAAATATAAGCAAAAGCCTTTGCAGCCTTGAAAAGCGCTATACTTCCGCGAGGACTTATGCCAAGAACGGTATTTCTGTCCGAGCGGGTTGAGGAAACGATATTTATAATATACTGCTTAACACCGTCGCTTACTCTTACCCTTTTAACCTCCTCCTGCATGGCGATGATATCGTCAACGTGCATGACAGGCTCAGGTATATTGGCAATAGGATTACGCATCTCCGTCCTTCCAAGTATCTCCATTTCTTCCTCGACAGAAGGATATCCCATTGACAACTTCATAAAGAAACGGTCCATCTGAGCTTCCGGAAGGTGGAAAGTACCATAGGTCTCCACCGGGTTTTGAGTTGCCATTACAAGAAATGGCTTAGGAAGCCTGTGGGTAACACCATCAAGACTTATCTGACGCTCTTCCATAGCCTCAAGAAGAGCTGACTGTACCTTTGGTGAGGCACGGTTTATCTCATCGGCAAGGAGAAAGTTGCACATTACCGCGCCGTCTCGATAAACGAACTCCCCCTGAGTTGAATCGAGCATGGTAAAACCAGCAATATCAGAAGGCATAACGTCAGGAGTTAGCTGTATTCTGTTGAATTTACCACCTATTGAACGTGAGAGAGCTGTTATCAACTGAGTCTTTCCAACCCCGGGAACGTCCTCCAGCAAAACATGACCCTCACACAGAAGTGCTGCAATCAGTCTTATAATAGTATCCTGCTTTCCTACTATGACCCTACCGACAGAACCGGCAAGAGTGCTTATATTTGCATTCATAAATTTATACCTCATTTTTGGTGCTTTAATCCATTTAATATATTATAACATATTTTGTCAATGACTTCAAGTGAAAACCTCACGAAAAAAGTCTGGTATTATTGTAACATCTTACAACAAACCAAGTCTTTTTATGTGGAAAAATTGTGTATTTATAAAAAATAAAGCGGCACTTGATGCCGCTTTACGTGATATCAATAATAATCTCCGCTGCTTTTGCTTCCGCGTGCAGAAAGAAGTCCTGCAATAAGAACAATTATGCCGATAAGAGTAAGCAGTGCAGCTATACATGCAATAATAACATCAGACTTTCCCGGCGGATTATCCACCATTCTATAATCAGCAACCTGACTTGAATTAAAACCGCAATCCAAGACATAATCTTCTCTGTAGTTGATATATTCTTTGTCAGTGGGTTGTTTCCAAAGCTTTCCTTCAAATTGTACTGGCTCGGGCACCTTATCGGTCTTTCCATTTAAAAGGTCTTGCCATCCATCCATGTTTGCCGCGAGTTTATCCTGCATATCCTTTCTGCTGGAGCTAAGAACAACAACAAAATTCTCTTCATAAGCAGGGTCGCTATCTAAGTCCTCGTATATCTTTTTATTGGTAGCTGTGTCGTTTATACCTACAAGATAGTAATTCGTTACAGTCTTGCCTGTCGTTATACCATAGCTCTTGCGCGATTCAGTCATTTCGGCAAACTGACCGTAAACTCCACTTATCTCGCCCTTTATCATCGTGACCTTTTTATAATCACTGATATCTGAGTGGTTGAAATCAATATAATCTCCTTTTAAATACAGAATAGCGTTTTTCCCAACTCCAAAAGTTATGGCCGCACAGATAATAACAAACACAATAATGAACTTAAGCAACTTGCTCTTCATATAAACCTCCTTCTATACCAAAACAGGGCAGCATTACATTCTGCTGCCCTGTTA
>NZ_JAGCFH010000011.1 GCF_017650195.1 Ruminococcus sp.
AATGATAAATTACTTTATATAATTCTGATATTCAAGAAGTTCGTGAAGAATTTCACATCTCACGAATTAAAGAAAGGTGGAAAATATGATATACGGTTACTGTAGTATTAACACAAGAAAACAGTCGATGGAACGACAGATAAAAAATATGAAGGAATCTTTCCCAGATGCTGTAATCATCAGCGAAGATAATACAGAATCGTTATCTGCCTATAGTGAATGGAATAAGCTGTTCAGTAAACTCGGAAAAAAAGACGTTATCATCTTTGACAGTGTTAGCAGAATGAGCAGAAATGCTGCTGAGGCTTTTTCTCTTTATAAAGAACTTGTTTACAGGAATATTAAGATAATCTTTCTCAGAGAAAGACATATAGATACCGAAGCATACTGGGAAGCTCTTAATGGTGTTATTCCACTTTCTTTCCTGTCAGAAGAACAAACAGCTAACAAACCTTCAAAGGATGTTATGTCAGCTATTGATCACTTCATAATGAATAAGATCGAACAGGACATTTACAAAGCATTTGAACAGTACGAAAAGGCAAAAAAGGACTTTAGTCGCCGTACCCGTGATGGTATCGAGGTAGCCCGTAACAATGGCAAGCAGATAGGTACTGTTAAGGGGGCTGTTCATGAAACGAAGAAAAGCAAAACTGTAAAGCCCCTTATTATCCGTTATTGCAAGGAGTTTGAGGGCACGCTTTCTGATAAGGAGTGCATGAAGCTTATAGGATTGTCAAATAATACTTATTACAAGTACAAGAGGGAGTTGAGAAACCAAAAATAAAATAATTTGGGGCTTAAAGTGCAATTTTCAACAATCACTGACATTGATGCAACAAGAATAATAGAAACACTTGTATTTCATAAGCCGTCTTTAGACATTAATTGAAAAGACAGAAATATATTAAGAAAGGCACGATGTTAAATGCTGAGAATTGAAGATTACTATACCAACGCCCTTTCTGCGGGGATAACCACATTGCTTGATAAGCCTGAGATAGTAAACAGGCTTATGAATATATTCTACATGAATTTCAAGGGTTATGACTACAACCGTATGAAAATTGAAGTATCTCCCGTGAGGGAAGAACTTGAAGAATACAAAAACATGAGTCTTACTATTCTTGATCAGATACGTACGATTCGTGTTTACTATGAAGGTCATCAGCTTGCTTTGAAACGTATCCTTAATGATATCAATCATAACACACACCTTAACACAAAGGTATACAGCCCGGTTGTTGGATGTCAGATAAACTGTCCATATTGTTTCAGCAGAAAGGTCTTTGATCATTTTGAAGTTACCGACAACTTCAGAAAGCCTGAATTTCGTGGCCCTTATAAATTGATAAAGGACGCTCAAGGAAATGATATTCCTGAGCTTTTCAATATTGAGAGCGAGACCCCAATAGATTGGTTCCTGACCTATATGTCTGACTTCGGCTGCTGGAATCCTGAATGGCAGGAAAATGTACTTAAACAGATAATCGCTGCGAATGGTCTAAAACGAAGGAATGGCAAGTGTACCGATACCTTCCAGCTTGTAACAAAACGTCCTAAGGGTATCGACCTAAGCTCTATTCAGGAAGATACAAATATCAGGAACGTGGTCATATCCTGTACAGTTGATAAAAATAGTGTTACCGGTCGTATTCCTGAGCTTATCGAAAAAATAAAAAAGCACTGTGTCACAGCATGTGTTGTATATCAGCCTGTGCTTGAACATATCGAACCTGTTTATCTTGATGAACTTGTAAAAACCTTCGGTAAGGAAAACAGCTGGGTAGTCATCGGTAGCGAAATAGGGGAGAACGCAGTACCTCTGGAATTTGATTGGATAAAGGATATCATTGATAAGTGCATCGAACTGGAAATTCCTATCAAGATGGAATATGACATAAAACAGCTCGTCGAGGAAAACGGATATACCTTTCTGGTACAAGAACCTAAGACGATGCAGGAAACTAGAGCTGTCAGAAACAGATATTTTGCTATGAAAGCTGCTGAAACATCTGAAAAATACGATAAGAAGGTAGAAGAGCTTAACAGAAAACTGAAGAAATGTCCAAGTAGTGATAAGCTCAGTATTGCGGATAGTATTATGTTCGGTAGCGTGGATATTACTGTGGAGAATTCAAAACGCCTTCTTGAAAAGTCTCCGGATTTCGATATTATTCTAACAGCAGAATCAAAAGGTATTCCTTTGGCTTATGAAATGTCAAGACAGAGCGGAAAAGTATATATAGTTGCACGAAAGTTAGTAAATCAGATTGCCTCCGTGAGCGAAAGGGCGAAGGAATTCTATCTTGATGTTGATGATACAGAGCTCATCAGAGACAAACGTGTGCTGATAGTGGATGATATAGTCAGTACAGGTGAATCTCTTAAAGCTCTAAATGCTCTTGTAGAAAAGTCATCTGGAATTACTGCCGCAAAAGTAGCTGTACTCGCCGAAAGCGGAATAGCAAAGCGTGATAGCATCATCTTTCTTGAACAGCTTTCGGTTTAATTTACACTTTTCAAAATGTGATACCTGATATCGATGTATTGCATTAACGTAATCAGAATTAAAAAAACTAAAAAGGATGTAAAAAAAAATGAATAAAAGAAAAAAACTGGTTTCTGTAGGAATTATAATTGCAATAGTAGCTGCTTTAATTTTATGTATATATTTTTGGGTAGATTTGCTGTCATAACCGCTCGTAGTAAGCAAATGAAGAGTTATATGAGCAGGGAAGAGTAAAAGCAATACTGTTCCACACAAGTATTCCATACGAAAAAAGGCTATAAAACATAACAGGCAGATACTTCTAACGATGT
>NZ_JAGCFH010000129.1 GCF_017650195.1 Ruminococcus sp.
GTGGAGTTTTCCGCCGCTACCGAGAAGGTCAGCGTTTATATCGTCACCCATTATTCCGTTAAGTTCGGATATAAGTATGATATTAATCTGTTCTGCTTCTGCATCTGATACTTCGATATCAACTCCGCCTACTGCGTCAACAACGGATACGAAAGAAGCAAAGTCAACTGAAACATAATCATCTATCCGGACATCAAAATTATTCTCAATCGTTTTCATAAGAAGATCAGCTCCGCCATAAGCGTAAGCGGCATTGAGTTTGTTCCAGCCGTTATCAGGGATCTCTACATAACAGTCCCTCATGAACGAGGTCATAATTATTTCTTTTGTCTTGCTATTGAGCGAGATCAGTATCATTGAGTCTGAGCGCCCCTGTTCGTTAGCAGTTCTTCCATCAGTACCAATAACCAGTATACTTCTAACGTGTCCTCTGCCTAAAGAATCTGCATAATGGATTCGATTTTCTGAAGGTACTTGATTTATTTTTTTGATAAGACATACAGCGGTACATGAGTAGATGCAGAAAACAAGCAGAAACAATAGGAGTACTATTTTGAATATCCGTCCTATTATCCTTCTGAAAATTGATTTATGTTTACGTTTCTTCTTTGCTACTTCATCTTTGTCATACTTAATAGACTGTATTTTTTTCTTGTCTTTTGGTCTTTGCTGAGACGAAGGTGGAGGAGCTGTTACTGGTGTTGAGGGAGGCGGATAGTATCCTCCGGAATAATTCTGAGGAGACTGCTGATTATAATCGTAATAATCTCTTTCATTGTAATCCGGATGCTTTGGAGGAAGTGGAGGAGGCGCAGAGGAATGAGGAAACTGCGGAGGTGTTTGCGATTGGGGAAACGGAGGCGGCTCATCTGATATATCAGATTGAGCAGGGGACTGTACTGTGGATTGTTCCTGCTGTTGTGCCCTCCGGTTCACTCTTTTTAGAGGCGGCAGTTCTCTTCTCTGTGGCTCATTGCCACCTGAAGATCCGGTAATGAGCATAGTTTCTTCATTGTCAGTATTGGGGATATCATTGTCGTCTTTGCCGTTATATCTATGTGGCATAATTGACTCCTTTCTATGCTTTAAGAACCTGTACCATTAATGATACAGGTTCTTTTCTTATGTCATGTTTTCTTGAGGCTTACTGCTATATAAGTAAGTACTGTCCATGCGAGATTGTATACAGTCAGTGCAGTGGCTGACATATACACATAATTTGAACGGAATGCTTTTGACAGTATCAGCAGCATACAAAGCACGAAACCGAGCAGTATTGAAGCCGTCTGAAGTATTAGTCCGATTATGGAGGAAGTATGTACCACCTTTGTGCCAATCAAGAGCTCAGCAAGTGAAGAGAATTTGCCGGTTGTAGCCATTGAAGCGCTCAGACGAACAGATTTTTTTGTTTCCTCGTAGAAGTCTTCGTGATGCTTCTTGGGGATTATTCTTGCCATTTCCTCAGGAATGCCGAAGAGCTTGTTGAGCTTTTTAACGGTTATACAAGGGTCTATGCTCTTAATGAACATACATATTTTGTGTTTGCAAATTTTCTTTGCCCAACGCTTAACGTATCTGTCTGCAACTATGTCAACAACGAACATTGCTGCAAGATTGCCTGATATCGAGAGATAAAGAGCTTCCTTGCCCTCGTCGACTGATTCAGCCTCCTGCGCCTTTGTTGGGACACCTTCGATATTGTGGCTTGTCATAAGTTCACGGTTTCCAAAAAGTACACGTTTGTTGTTTATCCAGCCGCACATACCCATGCCTTCCTCGTATGAGTAGTTCTCGATAGAATAAAGGGAACCGTTCCTTCCAGCGATGACGTCAGTAAAAAGCTGTGACATAACACTGCCTGCTGTGGCAGTAAGGCTTGCAGCCTCAAGAAAGGCTTCGTCAAGTTTTGTATTGGAGAATACCTTTATGCCGTCCAGTCTGACAGTACCTTCGGGGAAGAGTGTATTTGCGTCAATAAGTATTGAATTTGTGTCATAGAAATCGTCAACGCTCTGATAGCCGAGCATTATTCCCTTATTTTTGATTGCGCTCTTTGAAACGTTTTCAAGAGGGATATTTACAACGAAAGGCATGGCTATACATGACGTTGCACATATAATCATACTAAATATCGAAAAACCAAAGGCTGCGGATTCAAGGCTTATAATGGTCCCTTTACAGAAAAGTGTGAGGAAAAGGGATACAATTATTGAAGAGATGAGACACAGCGGCGTAGCTTTACGACAGAAGTCGTCTGTCATGTCCGATGAATAGGTATACCTGAGAAAATCAGTAAGAAAATCGGTCTTTCTCATAGAAGCCATAATCGGGAAGTCGCCGAGTGTACCTCTAGTTATTCTTTCAGCTCGGTCCTCATCAGTTACATATGTAACTCCGTGACGGTCAAAGTTCTTGGAGACGAATCTGAAATTACGGGCCGCTCTTCTTATAATGAGAAGCTTGCCAAGAGAATTTATAAACAATGCAAGTATTCCCACAGGCATATATATGTGGATATTTTCAGAACTTACAAGCTGTGGACTTAAAAATGCAGGTATAATCGCAATAAGGCATGATAGAGCTGTGACTGCTGTCATGGAATCGCTGTCTGCCTTCATAGTGAAAAGTTTCCGCACACCCTTTGTTATGACAGCCATAGACGACAGTATCGATACAACTCCGAGAATAAGGTGAATACTAAGATATGTCTTGATATGTGACATACTGAAAGCATCTATTATCGGAAGATTAAACTGATTTGAAAGAGTGATGAAAAGACTTAGAAATGCAGTCATTGCAAGTATAACTACTCTAACCGAAATGGTGCTTTTCAGCTCGTAAATATCACGTCCGACGTCCTCTACGTCTCCGTAGTAGTTGAAATCAACTATACGCTTTGTACGCTTATTTTTTGAGTGTACCGACATGAACTCTTCGGCTTCTTGAGTTATATGGACATCGAGCTGACCTGCATCTATATGTGCTTTTTCGCTGAGGTTTATACTTGTGAGCTCAGCTCTAGGAGCTGGTTCGACAGGTTTTGCAGCCTCCACAGCGGCAGGAGAGGGAACGATATCGGTTATCTGCTTCTTTCCCTCAGGACTTTCAGCCTCGTGTATAATCTGTATACGGCTGCGCTTTTTCTTTTTGAATTCAGGCGGAGTATACATATACTCTCCGTCAGGAGTTTCTTTTGCATAAGTATAGTCGTTGTCCTTACCACGATGTTTTTTCTTGTTCTTCTTGTTTTCCATCTCCTTAGCACGTGTGGACTCGCTCATACGTCTTATTTTAGGCGCTTCGTCGGGTGTCATCTGTACAGGAGTTATAGTACCTGATGGTATTGGCTTTCTCTGCGGATTTGAGCGTATTTCGCTCATAGCATCAGAGCTGACAACAGCTATTTTGTGTCTTGAAAGGTCGGCGGGCTTTATTTCATCTGCTGGATTATCTTTCCTAAGTGCATTGTCAAAAAGTGCTGACTTTTCGTGTGATATAGGAGGCCTGGACTTTGCTTTTTCCACAATATCGGGAGCCTCTACTGTCGAATTGAGTATTTTCTGAGTATCGACTCTGCCGGCTGCCTTTATGTGTTCGCCGTCCGGAGAATATTCGTCCAGAATATCCTCAAGCGATGGTTTCTGATCCGACATGATTATCTCCTTATTATTTTATTTGCTACCGCGCTGACGCAGCACCTCATACATGAAGATGCCTGCCGCTACGGAAGCGTTGAGTGAATTGATTTTACCGAGCATTGGGAGTTTTATCATAAAATCGCATTTTTTCTGGATTAGCTGACTGATACCGAAACCCTCTGAACCTATAACCAGTGCGACTCCGTCTGTGAAGTCAGTATTGGTATAGTCAGTGCCCGAAGCGTCAGTACCGTATATCCATACGCCATTTTCCTTAAGTGTGTCAATGCATGAAGCAAGGTTCGAAACTCTTGCGACCGGAACATAACTTGCAGCGCCTGCCGAGGTCTTAAAGACCGTTGAATTTAGGGAGGCGCTTCTTCTTTTGGGAATTATTACGCCGTCAGCGCCTGATGTTTCGGCTGTACGGATAATTGCTCCGAGGTTATGTGGGTCCTCAATCTCGTCGCATATAATTATAAATGGCTTTGTTCCTTTTCTGCGGGAAACTTCGAGTATATCCTCTAATGAAGCATATTCGCCGCAGGCTCCTTCGGCAACGACGCCCTGATGTGAAGCACCGCCGGAGAGGCGTGAAAGCTTTTTTTCGTCTGCGTCCTTGACTACGATTCCTTTTTCCTTTGCAAGTCGGCGGATAAGACTGAGACTTCCGCCATTCCCGTCAATGTATATGGTATCGAGATTAGCTCCTGATTTAAGAGCCTCGATGACGGGATTACGTCCGCATATAATATTATCGGACTTTTCTGTTATCTTTATATCTTTTTCCATATCAAATAACGGGCGTGGGATGCCCATGCTCCTTTTGTTCTGTATATTAAGCATATTCCCGTCAGGGAAACGATATTTTCATTATACCATTATTAAAGTGAAATTACAAGTATTTTTTAGGCGCACTTTATTATATGAAAACAGTCATTGTCCGACAGTGATTACAGAAAGCTCTGGATGATTGAAAATACGAGGAATAAAAATCATTCTGAGAGGCTTAGCAAGACCGCGGCTTATAATATGTACTGTATCTCCGTATTCGTACATGCCTGTTGTATAATCAGGGAACAGTCCCTGATCCGGTGCGTAAAGTCCCTGATCGAGAATTTTGGGAATTCTCCACTGACCTCCGTGAGCGTGACCGGAGAGTATAAGGTCAAAGTATTTATTTTCCGATCTGCCAAGACAGAAGTTTATCTGATCAGGCGCATGAATGATAAGGATATTATAATAATTAGCGTCAAGAGTATCAAAGCACTCCTCTAACTGTGTTTTGTTTCTGCCCCATTCGATCGAATCAAGAGCACCGTATATGCGGATATTCTGTCCGTTTATGCAGGTCTGTTCATAGTTGCCCATTATGACAGGGCAAAAATTGCCGACCTCACTGTAAAATTCTTCTTTATCGCTGCGTGTTTCTTCGTGATTGCCGGGAGTATAAAAGCAAGGATAGTCCTTACTTAGCTCTGATATAAGCCTGAGAGCATATTTAGTTCCACCCCACTGATCTATGACATCTCCGCCAAAAATCACGATATCCGGCTGATTTTCGCGGACTTCGTCTATAATAGCCGACTGATCTGTACCACCATAGAAACAGTTATGCAGATCGGAGATGAATACTATGCGCAGTTGTTTGGACAACTTATTCGTTCTGACATTGTAATACACTGTCTGCATAGTAAAGCCCCATGCGCTCAGTGTGGCAAGTAACAGAAGAATGACAGCAATAATTATTATTTTTCGCTTTTTTGCAGACATTATCTGCCTCTTTCAGCAATGAGATTTATCATATCGCCCACGTTTTTCATGGAAGAGACTTCGCGCATTTTGAAGCGTAATCCGAATTCGTTTTCAACAGCGTCCATCAGAGTTATATGCGCAAGACTGTCCCAGTCTTCAATATCCGCTGATGTAGTATTAGCAGAGACTGATATCGAATCATCTCCGAATATGTCTCTGAAAACACTATTGAGACGGGGGATTATTTCGTTTTCATTCATGTTAAGTTCTCCTTTTCAATTATTTTTATAACTTTATTTTTGTTTTCATAGTCACTGATATCAAGATGCCAGACAGAATCACCGTTTTCAAGCCTTTTGTTAAGCTCAAAGCCGATAGAGCTGTAAAACTCAGAGACCATGCTGTTTTTTATGGTCTTGTAATAGTATCCATTTATGCGGCTTATTCCTGCAAGCTTTGCTTCTTTTACAAGCTCATCGAGCATGGCGAGCTCCATATCACGTTTGAGCACACGGCAGCTCATTAACCAGAGCTCCATATCAAGTGCATTTCCATTTATCCTGCCGATAAAGACAGATACAATGCCATTATCTCCGAATTTATCAAGAAGACGTCCGCACAGGCAAATATGATTATGACTGACACTGACTTCATGTATTTCGTTCTCGTTATAGCGGCGGGTAGTGAGATTAAACTGATTGCTCTTATTAGTGAGCTGAGTAATACGCTGTCTATAAACAGGCTTAAAGCCGCAGATCACAGCGCTCATTTCAAGACTTGAAAGATAGTCTTTATAATTTTCAAAACTTTTACGCTGAGCCGCTCTCTGAATGTTTGCCGCGTACATTTCCATCAGATAGGAGCCGCTTTCTTAGGGCAAGTCTTCTTAGGACTATGTCCTTGCTGTCAAATGGAAAGTTGAGTTCTTTCATTTTGACTCCTTATTTTATCAGATTGTTGTATATACTGTAGCGGTTGCCTCCGGCAGCCGAGAATGAGCACATTGTAAAAAGAAGATCTGTAGCCTGTACATTTTTTATGAATTCAACAGCATTCAGGTCAAAGTATCGAATATCGCAGAGATAGATATTCTCAAATGAACCTGTCAGCATCGGGAGCAGAGCATTCCCGTAGCTATCCTTGAATATCACAAGAGTTCTGCCGTTTTTGCACTCAGTATTAACTTGTACGATGCGTTCGTCTGAACCGAACACCATATAATAGCCTGAATTCGGCATCGATGATGGATCAAGAAGAAGTTCGGCAAAAACAGGTGAGCCGAAGCAAGTATCATATTGCGTAACGGTTACTGGCTCCTTGGGTTTGTAATATACAAAATCCTCTGGATTATTGAGCAGTGTCGCACTTTGGGTATACATATACAAAGTACCAACGTAGCCTGGGAGAGTTACTTTTTCGTATTCTGATAGCTTTTTGAAGGGGACACCGGCTGCATAAGCAAACTGTTCTGCAGCGTAATATGCTCCAAGTGGCTGCCAGTGATGATCTGTGCGCGAATATATAGCTTCGTCCTTATGAGTGTTAAGAGCGTAGTATGCATCTACGGGAATTATGTTCACAAGAGCTTCGTTTATTCTGTCAAAGTCTTCTTTTTCGCTCTGTGCAAGATCCTTGTACTTATCTGGAATATAGAATGAACTTGCCGTAGGAAGTACCATTGAATATACATTTACATTCGGGAGAGCTTCTTTGTATGCGTTGATATATGAAGCATACTCCTGTTCAGCACCCCATGCGCCACCGTAGAGATTTATACCGCGTTTGTTTACGATAAGAATATTATTAGTAAGCTCACCGTCAGCAGGCTCTTCCTCCACAGATGGTACAGTGGTTGTCAATGTAACGGTAGTGACTACGGTTGAAACACAGTTTGTCCGTGTAGTTGTGGTTGTGACAGGAGGTGTTTCCTTTTTTTCAATGCCATTTCCGTAGAGTTCGGCGCAGTCTCCTCCATATTTCAAACCTTTAATAGGCATAAGAGCTTCTGCAATGAACTGCTTTATATCCGAGCGGTTATGAACTGTATCGTCAAAATAATTTGCAACTCCCTCAGTGAAATCGCCGTTTGCATAAGCTTTTGCGTTGAATTTAGGGAATTTAGCAAGGAGACGGTTTTCATCATCGGCAATAGTTTCATGTGGGAGCATGGTTATATAAATGAATCCGCCAGTAAATACAGCACCAAGAAGAAGGATATTTGCAAGTGCAATAGTATTGAGCGCTTTTTTTCTGCGTTGATTTTTTAGTTTTTTTGCCTTTATCGGAACATCTATTGTAGTCCTGGCGCGGTCAGAAGCTCCGATAGAAATCGCAACTCCGGTATGATCGTTTTGGGTTTTATCCGCCATATTGTTTATATTTTTGACAGCAGATATGTTATCGTTTTGTTTTCTCATTTCTCTTGCCTCGTGTTAGAATCTGAAGTAAAGGAAGGGATTTGTCGTAGCATCAACAAGCAGGATGCTTGTTATAATGAGCAGTAGTGCTGAAGCAACTGCTGCAGCTGAGGATACGGTAGCTTTTGAAACAAAATGCTTGTCCGTTGCATTACCTATTGTTTTGATGAGTGGGAAGCAGCATATAACAGCTGCAGCAAGTAGGAACAAATTGTTCACTACAGATATTTTGTCTTGAACGGCAATAAAGCCATTTCTACCGAATCCGAAGGCTGTCTTGAAGAAGGTTCCGAGTTTGCCGATATCCTCAAAATAGAATATAGCAAAGCCGATGATAATTACAAACTTGCTGTAAATGTGGCGTATTACAACAGGGACTTTTTTAAGGCGTTTTTTGCCAATAAGCATTTCAATAAGAATAAATATTCCATAATAGAGTCCCCACAATACATAATTCCAGCTTGCACCGTGCCAGATACCAGTACAAAGCCATACAAGGAAAAGTCCACCGTACTTTCTACGTTTTCCGAAGATAGGTATATATAATACATAATCACGGAAGAAGGTGCTAAGCGATATATGCCAACGCTGCCAGAATTCGGTTATATCCTTGCAAATGAAGGGGTGATTGAAGTTTTCGTCAAAGTGGAAGCCAAATACGCGTCCAAGTCCTATAGCGATATCTGAATAGCCTGAAAAATCAAAATATATCTGCAATCCGTAAGCTATAGCACCGTACCATGCTCCAGCCACAGTTGAGCTCCCTATATTTCCGAGAAAGCTGTCAACGATGAGACTGAGTTGATTAGCAAGAAGAACCTTCTTTGCAAGACCAAGTGCGACCCTGTTAAGTCCATACGACACGTCTCTTAACTCGATAGTACGCTGAGCTATTTCTTTTTCAATCTTACTATATCTAACTATAGGACCAGCAACGAGCTGTGGGACCAAGGCAAGATAAAGCAGAAAGTTCTTGAAGCTCTTCTGAGGTTTGACTTTTTCCCAGTGGCAGTCTATGATATAAGATATTGTCTGGAATGTATAAAAGCTTATACCTATTGGAAGCCTTATATCAGGCACAGGTATAGAAGACGAAAAAAGGGCGTTGATATTTTCCACGATAAAGCCGCTGTATTTAAATATGCCGAGCATAAGAAGGTCGTATACAACCGCAAATACAGTAGCGGCAGTGTCGCCCCTCTTACCCTGATATTTTCCAATAAGCAAAGCGC
Source organism: Ruminococcus sp. (assembly GCF_017650195.1). Classification (GTDB taxonomy): domain Bacteria; phylum Bacillota; class Clostridia; order Oscillospirales; family Ruminococcaceae; genus Ruminococcus. The sequence goes on from NZ_JAGCFH010000129.1 coordinate 9,043, forward strand.
AGACATAATTAACTGCGGCAGTTGCCAGCATAAGGAAAATATATACAGGTTCGCCCCAAGCATAAAAAATCAGCGAGAAAAATATCAACACCGTATTTTTATGTTTAGTCCCTTTTGCCAGTGCATAACACAATAGGCATACGGGCAGGAATACATATATAAAGAAGAGTCTCGAAAAAACCATTGTTCTACCGCCTTGCTGCTAATGTTATTTATATTTCTGTTTCTACTGCGTAAAAGCAGTCGCAGCAATAAAAATTAAAATTTTTTTCTATAGATAATTGAATATTATAATACTATATATATAATTATACAACAATATCTGAGTAAATGCAAGAGGAAAAGACAATGAATTTTAATTTTCGAGATTTTTTCATAAACTGAAAAAGTGCAAATTAACTTTTCAGTTTAATTTTGAATAGGTCTTTGAAAGAAATTTTTCGCCGTGTACGATAAATCGCTTATGTATCCCTTCGCCTATATCGCCGGCTTCGTCGTATGATTTAATTGAAAAAACGAGTTCTCTCCCGTTTATTTCGATAAGCTCTGCTTCCGCGCAAACCTTCATGCCCTTTGGAGTTGCAGAAATATGCTTTACATTCATTTCCGTACCTACTGTTGTTTCATCGCTTTCGAGGTAATCGGAGATGCAGTTGCAAGCTGCTTTTTCCATTAGCATGACCATTTCTGGA
>NZ_JAGCFH010000130.1 GCF_017650195.1 Ruminococcus sp.
TTCCCTCCATATATCTGCCGCATTTACTTTGCTACTACTAAGTTGATAGTTATCAGACTTTGCTGCTTTTGGCCAGCTTATCTATCGTAGCCCAGCCTTATATGCGATTTCTGTTCGTCAGACCAGAGGTTTGCTTACAGCTTCCTTCAGATTCCTCCTCGCGACGGACACCCTTGCTGTTCGGCTATACACTTCCCACTATCTGGGCGTGTTCGGGACTTTCACCCGTTAGATTGTGCCCATGTCGGGCAAACCAAAAAAGGCGTTCATGATGAACGCCTTTACGTTTTATATATGCTGGCTTATAAGCTGATCCTCGCATATAATCTTAGTGCGCATAGGATTGACCTTATCCTGTTCAAGTATTATAACGCCGATCGAATCAGCCTTTATTATACCTGACAAGGGATTTCTGATACTGTCGATCTTTCCGATTATATCAGCATTTACTGTTGAATACTCAAAAGCAAAGATAGTATTCGGGAGCTTGCAGTTCTTCATCATAAGATTCTCAATGTAACACATTCCCTCACGGCTTTCGATAGTGCAGTTGATAAGAGAAATATTTCTTGAATTCCAGCCAAAGCACTTTCCTTTTATTGTTGAGTTGTAAATAACAACGTTTTCGCTGTTCCAGAAAGCATCGCGGCTGTTTATAACAGAATTGCGTACAGTAACATTGTGAACTCCGTCAAAAGCATATCCGCCTTCGACTTCAAGTCCATTAATCTCCATTCCGTCACAGTCCATAGCAAAATAATCACCGTTAACTTTTACTCTGTCAATGCGTACATTGTTGCATTTCCATAAAACCTCGTCACCATTCGGAAAACTTACGTTCCTAAGAGTCACTCGGTCACAGCGCCGGAAGCATTTTGGCGCTTCAACGATGATATCGTCTGCTCCGACTTCTTTTGCATACCATATAGCGGCGCGTCCGTCCTCTGTCATCATGCAGTTTTTGAGCTTTATCATCTCGCTGTGCCATAACGGGAATTTAGAAGAAAAAGTACTGTCTGAAAGCTTGATATAACTGCTGCGTTTCAGCGGCGCTTCTCCGTAGCCGAAGGAAGTTCCGCTTATCTGGAGACCGTTCGCCTGATAAAGAGCTCTTTCCCCCGAAAAATGCTCATTGCGGATCTCTTTCATAAAATCTCACTCCTTATTATATATCATTAAGACATTAAAGTATCTAACGACCTTACACAACATTATATCACACAATTTGGTATAAAGCAACATTAAATCCAAAAGAAAAACTGAATTAATTGTTAATGGCGCAAAAGAGATAACAATAACTTTTTCTTTTACAATTTAAGCGCAACACTTTACATTCTGTCCCCGTATGTGTATAATGAAAGCATAACGTATACGCAGAGCTTTTCACGGGGAGGTGGGACGATGACTGAAAACGAAATAAAGCTTATCATGCAGAAGTCAAGGGACGAAGGCTTCAAAGCGCTGTTTGACGAGTACTGGAGCTACGCTTATACAATAATATACAACGTGCTGCGCGGTTCGGCAAGCAGAAACGATATCGAGGACTGCACCGCCGATGTTCTCAGCGATGTGATTCTAAGCTATGATACGGACCGCGAGGGCTCGCTGAAAGCTTATATCGGTACAACAGCCAAACGGCGTGCTATTGACGTAAAGCGCTCTGTTTCCGCAAAGAGCAGCGTCCCTCTTGACGATGAGGATTCTCCAGATATCCCGTCAGGAGAAAACATTGAGATACAAGCTGAAAACGCTGGTATATCCGCTTTGCTGCTACAGAAGATCGAAGAACTCGGCCAGCCCGACGCTTCGATAATCATACAGAAATACTTCTACGACCGCAGCTCTACAGAAACAGCAAAAGTACTCGGCATGAATCCAATAACTGTAAGGAGCCGTCTCCGGAGGGCATTGAAAAAACTTAAAACCGTTCTTACGGATATGGACATAACGATTTAAAGGAGGATCAGTATGAAAAAGAATATCTCCGATATACTCCACAATGCCGACGACGGGACTGTTGAACGCATTGCGGATAAATACAAGGCTGCTGACGACAAGACTTTCGAAAGTATATACGATAAATGCATCTCGCGTATCGGAACCGAATATGAACAGGTCGAGTTCATGAAGGCTGAGACTGTACGCAGAGCTCCAAGGTTCTATCCTGTACTTGCTGTTATGTGCTGCCTTATGATAATAGGCGGAAGTATGGCTGTTTTGCTTAAAATGAAAGGAAATAAGCCTCTGCCGGTAGTTGATTCTCAGGATGTCTCGACTACAGAAGCGACCGAAGCGAAGACGACTATTGCAGCAAATGAACATTCGCCTTCCGAAATAACTGCTGCCACGACTTCTTCCGACAGTAATACCGGTAAGAATACCAAGCCCACTGAAACAGAAACTGCTATGACTAAAATCACGAACAACAGCGAACTCTGGCGTTCAACGGTAAAGGCAGGTCCGGGAGTATATTTTACAAACACAACAAAAACGACGACACAAACTACCGCAAAAACAACCGCAGACACCCGCGTAACTACCGAAAACCCGTACATCGCACAGCCAAAGGCAAAGATAATAACAACTAAGGATATCATTTCACTTTCTGCAAAGAAGGACGACCTGACATGGTCGGATTTTGAGGAGTACAACTATACGGACATCGGTTCGGGGCTCTATATATGGCAGCTCTGCACAAGCGAAGGCTATACTCTCAAGGTCGGCGGAGGCGATCTCGCGGAAAAGCCCATTTATATCAACCTTGTGAGGGATTCTACGGGAGAAAGCATTGATATCCGCTATAATGACGTTTCCGACTTCATTAATGCGCCGCATCTGTCAACCTCAATAAGCTCGATACTCAGCACAAAGCTGCACTACAGCGACATTACAGCCGACGGTGTACAAAGCCTTGAGGTCTCAAATACTTATTACGGTAATAACAAACCCGAAAAGCTGACATATAATGAAATAAATCAGATATTATCGCTCATCAAGAATGTTAAATTTGTAAAGAAAGATAAGTATTTCGGCTCGTCGAGCATAAACTACAGCACTATAAGAATCACCACACATAACGGCAGTACAGTTAACTTTGTTATACAGGGAAATTCCTTTGGAATAGGCAACTATGAGGGATACGAAGCAGAGCCGGAATCCCTGAGAGCGCTTGATGATTACGTTATCTCGATACTGACTAATATTCCCGAACCAATTACAGTAGATGTAAGCGGCGATTCCGTTTACTGCTGGCATGATTTCTTGAACTCAGAAGAAAGCTATAATTACAGAAACATTGCCGAAAAGAGAATAATTTCCTCATTCCCCGATATCGTTTTCATCTGGAAAGGACATGAGTACACTATTTATGTTGAAAAGAACGGAACACAAATTGCTTCGATCGCCGGGATGCCGATTTGGAGTGCCTATTTCACAGACATTAACGGCGACGGTTCTCCCGAGCTGTGTATGACGGTCTCGTTTGGCAGCGGCATAGTTGATGAACACATAATCGTATATGACCTGCGAAATGAAAAGGAATACACCCTTTGGGAAAGAATGGAATACGATTACGTTCTTTTCATGGAAAATGGTGAACTTTTCGTCCGTAAGAACGATTACGAGAAAAGTATAAGCAGCTTCTGGGAAGACCATATAGGAGAAAAAGGCAAGCTGAGAATAGAGAACAATGAGCTCGTATTCGTACCCGTCTCATAATACGCCGAAAGTTTTAAAATTCTCCGCATTAGCCAGCTCCCATTGATGAAAAATGGATTACCGAGCCCGAAATTACGGGCTCGGTAATTTTATGCAGTGATTTCGCCGGAGGGGGGCATTGCGGAGCTTTTTCCATTCCCTGTATTGACAAAGATGTTTATTTAGGGTATAATCAAAAATTGATGAATACATAAGAAAGAATGATGATAATGAAAAAGATCGTAACGATACAGGATATATCATGCTTTGGCAAATGCTCCCTGACTGTTGCTCTGCCCATTATATCCGCTATGGGTATAGAGACAGCAGTTATACCTACCGCTGTTCTCTCAACCCATACAGGTGAGGGATTCAAAAACTACACCTTCCGCGATCTTACAAGTGATATTCCTTCTATCGCAGCACACTGGAAAAGCATGGATTTAAATTTTAACGCGCTGTATACAGGATATCTTGGCTCTCCTGAACAAGTCGATATCGTCTCGGATTTTTTTGACGACTTTGGCACAAATGAAAACAGGATAATCGTTGACCCTGTCCTCGGTGACGCCGGAAGGCTTTACGCAGGCTTCACAAATAGTTTTGTTGAAAAAATGAAAAAGATCTGTGCTAGAGCTGATTATATAGTGCCTAATATGACAGAGGTTTCATTCCTGCTCGGTATTCCATACACCGAAATCTACAGTGAAGAGTATGTTATGGACGTTCTGCGCAGACTTGCAGAACTTGGCTGTAAAACGCCTGTGATAACCGGAGTACACTACGACGATATAAAACAAGGTGCTGCCGCTTACGACTCTGAAAATGACAGATTCTATTTCTCCTTTGACAAGAATATAAACTACCGCTTTCATGGTACAGGAGATATTTTCAGCAGTGTATTTACCGGAGCCTGTACCCTTGGTATGGATATACAGCAATGTCTCGATATCGCTGTTAGATTCACTCTTGACTGTATCGAAGCTACAATTCCACACATAGACGAAACATGGTACGGAAGTTGCTTTGAGCTCTGCCTCGGTAAGCTTATTGACTATGTAAAATAATATCACCTTAAAAAGCAGACTTGTCTGCTTTTTTTGTTATCTTTTTCCTGTGATTACATTGTCACTACAGGGCAATAATATCCTTACAGATTATTGTGGAGGATATACTATGGCATATAATAAAGTCGTTATCGCAGGAATAAATACTTCCGAGCTTGAAGTTCTTAAAGAAAGTGAAAAGATCGCGTTACTTAAAGAGATACGCTCTAACGGCAGCAAAACTGCCCGTGACAAACTCGTAAACGGGAATCTGAGGCTTGTTTTAAGTGTGATACAGCGTTTCACAGGTCGTGGCGTAGATATAGACGATCTATTCCAGATAGGCGTAATCGGACTAATAAAAGCGATAAACAATTTTGATCTTTCCAAGGAAGTACGATTCTCAACATACTGCGTTCCTATGATAACCGGAGAACTGAGAAGATATCTTCGTGACAACAGTCACGTAAAAGTCAGTCGCTCACTACGTGATCTTGCATACAAGGCTATACAAGCAAAGGAGCGGCTTACATTCACACTCAGCCGCGAACCAACTATGGATGAGATTGCTTCCGAAATAAACGAAAAACGTTCCGAAATTGTAATAGCACTTGAAAGCATAAGCGACCCTGTATCTTTATACGAGCCAGTATACTCCGACACCGAAGATACATTGTATATCATGGATCAGATAAGCGATTTAAACGGTGTTGAAAGCCGTATGGACGAACTAGCTATACGTGACGCTATCAAAGGACTCGGAGAACGCGAAAGAAGTATTCTCTATCTCAGATTTTTCCACGGGAAAACTCAAACTGAAGTTGCAGCTGAGATAGGAATATCGCAGGCTCAGGTCTCAAGGCTTGAAA
>NZ_JAGCFH010000131.1 GCF_017650195.1 Ruminococcus sp.
CAGTAAGCATATTAGCGGGTTATACCAGTATCATACCAAGCATAGCAGTAAACGCTGATGAGATTGTAAGCGACGGCTTCACTATCGCAGGTGAGATCGGTCTCGATACCGATTCAGACGCAGTAGCCTCGGAGCTTGAACAGCTCAGTAGCATCAATGACAACGAAGTACCAGATATTACAGTTACCGAAAATAACGAGGTATCACAGATATTCGGAACACTTTCTGAATCAGACGTCAATACACAAAGCGACGCTTTAGACGTTATTGACGAAATCTCAAATCTGCTCGGCATAAACAATGCTTACAGCGATTTAAAGTTTGAGAGCTGCACAGAGAGTCTTTATAACGATATCTATTCTTTCAAACAGTATTACAACGGCTTGGAAATGGTTAACTCTTATGTTACCGTGATAGTAAATAAGAATACTCGTGAGCCTAAATGCCTCAATAATACTTATATATCCGATCTGTCTATAAGTATAGTGCCTCACATTTCTGCAGCTGAGGCGCTGAATATAGTACAGGTTTATTATGAGGATTATTCGGGATCATATCCGAGACTGGTGATTTACACAGATGAAGACGGTATAAGTTCTCTGGCATGGGAATGCAATGCAGAGACATTGACAACAGGAAAGATATATATTGACGCAGAAAATGGCGGCATTCTATACGAGGAAAACCTCGCACAGCCGGCTTCACTGACTTATGACGGCAGTGAAGAGCATTATTTTGTGGATAATAATTATTATATGCCCAATAAAGGCTCATTCTATATTGAACTTGATCACGACACAAGCGCTAAAAAATTCTTCTTCCGTGATAAGAAAAGAAATATCGCGCTTATTCCGAGTAATGATTACTGGGCTGAATTTGATAAGAATAACAAAGTGCATATCTATACCTCATCTGGTGGAAATAAAGACGAAATCTTTGATACAAACTACAAAAGTAATGTATTGTCACAATTAGTTTACGATGATTATGATTATGAATGCCTGAAATATAACCTTTCTGAAGTAGCAGCATTACACAACATTGAAAAAGCTTATGATTTCTATAACAATAACTTCAAATGGCAGGGCGCAGACGGAAGAGGCAATACACTGTATATTTTACCTGAACTCAGAAGAAAAAGCGGATGGACAGTAAATAACGCTTATGCATTCAACGGAAGGAACTTCATTGCCTTTGGCGCAGAAGGCGCAATAAATGGCAATGATGTAGCTGCTTGGGGAGCCGATCCCGATATTGCCGTTCATGAATTTACTCACCTTGTATCCCATCAAAAATTAGGTTGGGGTGGTTCTGAAAACGTAGAAATAGCCGCCCTTAACGAAGCCTACAGCGATATTATGGCTGAATATGCAGATGAGACACCTGAATGGAAGCTCGGAAATGATCTGTTCTTCAAAATAAAAGACGATAGTCTCTATATTAGGAATATCGTTAAACCACAATCGCCGAGTCTCATAAAATACAACGGTGAAGGAAGCCTTAGTAAAACTGAGCCTCATGATGCTTCAACCATAATATCTCATGTAGCATATATGATGCACTACATGGGGATTGAGGATGAAGTCGGAATGCGTATCTGGTACGGTTCAATGGATTACCTCAAGAACGCAAAGGAAATCAATTTCAAGGCTTGCAGAAAGGCAGTGCTTGAAGCAATAGGAGACGTAGTATACGATCGTACATTCAATGGAAAGTACAATGACTGCTGGTGGGACTATACCCTTATGACCAGCGCTGCTTTCAGCCGCTCAAATATCCTGCCAGACTATGCGCTCGGAGATATTAACTGTGACGGTTCAGTTGATGAAGATGATGCAAGATTGTTGCAGCTTCACCTCGATGAGCACAGTTCTCTGACTACAGAGCAGCTGTTAATTGCTGATATCAATAAAGACAGCTATGTTGACTGGGATGACTGGTGGGACATATATGTACAGTAAGAGTATATAAGTATTAAAAGAAGAACAGGGGCTGTAAAAAACTAAGTCCCAATAACGAATATGGGGTCTCGTGGTGAGGCCCCTATTTTTTGCTAAAAATAAGCTACACTACAATAACTAACGTGCAGCTGTTTATTGATATATATATTCGTGTGCTGTACATTGTCGTAATTGGGCTATTTATCTCATAATGTATTAAGCAGATCATACTGATACATATTCCATAATGTCGATACGCAAAATCACTTTCTATGATTTAGGTTAACGTATTTAGTGTATATATGCATAAATCGTATATACAAATTGTAATGCGAAGTTTGTAAATTACATAGTGCATATTAATATTGAAATAATAAACAAATTATTATGATGAAGATATGTCGATATAGTAAAGATATCCAAAAAGTGCTACTGCCAATTGACATGTAGCTACATTAATGATATAATAATTACAAGTTTTCACTATGATAATCACAAGGTACGGGATATGAATAATACGATAAGTATATACAAATTGTTTATCGTATAGAAAAATATACAAAACGAATTAACTATTGAAGAAAAGATATTTCCTTTTTTAGTATTTTTCGTTATTTATTATTTTGTATTGGTTTGTTGACAGAATTTTTTACCTCCATATTAGGAAATCAATTACAAATATAAGTTGTTTTAGGTCTTAATTTTTTATTTTAAACTAGGGGGGCTAATTATGAGAATTTCATTTTTACAATCTGAAATCATTCAAGCTGAGATCACAGAGATTGAAAATGATTTAAGTTCAGGCTTTAACATAGTAGCTCTTTGTGTAAGAGAACATAAGAAAAAAAATGAAATATTCTTTAGTGTGAATAAGGCTTTTGTCTCTTTTTACTGACCAATTGCGCGTAAATAGTTCTGCGCTTTTGGGAGTGTCTGAAGGAGACGAGGTCGTTATGTGCGCTTATACATAATACGGCTTCGAATCCCGTGAAATTTCACGTTGGACCGGAGCTTATTTTTATTGATACTTTTGATTATCATTTAGTTTTTCATATAACCTCTTTCGAACAGGATTCGAGTTTTTTGCGAAATCAGCATAAAATAGAGGTGTTTGAAAAGTTATAAATCGTGTATTTTTACGCCGGAAATCATTATTTCCGGGATATTGCCTCTTTAACATGGATTTAGCTTC
>NZ_JAGCFH010000132.1 GCF_017650195.1 Ruminococcus sp.
ATCTGTGCAGTGCATCTGCACATAGCACTGCACAGATTGATATAATTTCTAAAGTAAATTGTAAGGGACAAATCAGAACAGAAAAAACGTAATTTAGCATTAAAACAAGGCAATCCGTTGGATTGCCTTATTCTATGCATATATTCTTCCAAGAAAGGTATTGACACATTGCAGAAATTATGATAATCTGTTATTACTGAATTGCCGTGTAACAGGAGGTCCATTATGAAAAATAGAATTTTGACTCGCTTTATATCATTAATAACAAGTCTTGCACTGGTCTTATCGCTTTATTATTGCTTTCCCGACAGCATCATAAAAGCAAATTCAACAGATCTCACCGAAGCAGAAAGTGTCGCTGATACGTCTGATACGATATCAGATAATCCCTTTGACAAACAGGACGACATGGAAGTCCCCTACGACAGAACTCGCTGGGTACAGCCGAAGGATTGGAATACTCCGAAGATAGATCCCAGGGATTATGATGGCGGCATTATGCTCTATTTCGATAAGATTGGACTTGAACCCGAATATGCAAAGGGCAAGGTCCAGCGAGTTTATTTCAGTATTACAGGCGCAACGGAACCGGTCAGCTACATCAAGTTCCACGTTTTTTATGACACTCGTCTGACTGTCAAAGAAAACTCAGCAGGTAAGTTCATAACACCAGGCAAAGGATTAAACGGCTTCACTACAGGCTCGGCAAAGATCGAAGACGGACAGCTGGCATTCTATGCATATGCCGAGGATACTCTGCTGAATCACAGCTGTTTATTCACCATTGATTTTATAGTTCCCGAAAATGCTGAGCAGGGTGAAGTCTATCCCATAGGCTTGGCGTATACAGACGACGGCATAGTAGCTGATACCTTTATAAACAGTCATAAGGACGAGGCAGGAAAACTTCAGATGACCTATGTATTCACTAAGGGTATCTACAACGGCTACATCAGGATACTCGGCGAAAAAAAAACTACGACAACAACGCCAACCACTACAACTACTGTCACAACAAAGGCTAACCCTGATGAAACTACTGAGTATAAGCTTGGCGACGTAAATAATGACAGGCTGATAAATGCGGTTGACGCTTCATCAGTTCTTGCATATTATGCTATGATCTCAACAAATCAGGATGGTGGATATGATGAGGAACAGAAGCTTGCGGCAGACGTTGACCGCAACGGCAGTATCAATGCTGTGGACGCTTCAAATATTCAGTCCTATTATGCCTATACCTCAACTGAAAAGGAAGGAATAATATCAATGGAAGAATTTATGGAAAAACAGGCTCATAATTCTCCATAAATATAAAAATGCCATAGAGTTTTTAACTCTATGGCATTTGTTTTTTTTCGTCAAGGCTAATTAGTCTCTCCTCAAGCCCTAAACATTCACCGAAATATCGACAAAAGAGAAATGATGTGATATAATAGAAGTGCAAGGGAAAGTGCGAAAAACAAAGAAAAAGCTTGCACTTCGGAGGACGTCATGTATAGATTTGAGGAAAAGCAGTTATCATTTACAGATTTTAATCAGCCGCAGGGGCTGCAGATGAATCCTGAAAACAGATGGATCAAGAAAGCCGAAATGATACCCTGGGATACAATAGAAAAAGAATATGCCAAGCTGTTCCCAAGCAGAACAGGTATGCCTGCAAAACCGTTGCGTATGGCACTCGGTTCGCTGCTTATGGAAGCAAATCCATAAAAGAATGAATCTCAATAAGGCCATCAATTTTTTTCATATCATCATGTGGATTAATACCAAACGCTTTAGGTGCAACTTTCGCGATAGGTACGTCGTTTTTTCCATGGAGGACAACGCCGCATGCTTGTGGGAGATGCTGCAAAATGTATCGGAAGGATACCATGATAATCAGAATGCGGAGATGGACAAGGCGTACAATCCTGACGCTCCTACTGATAATGGACCCAACACCTTCATGATGATTAATGATCCGGTATATCGTGATTACTGGACAGTACGTCCTGTTATAGATTTCCCTGACCCCTTGGCTAACTGGTCGAAGCCATACTTCGAACCAGAAAAGATGATTCCAATGACTCCGAGCGTAAACGACTTTCTGCCTGAGCCGGTCATCATAACACAAAATGGTGCTTCAACAAATGCCCAGGATGAGTTCGTTTTTAGCCCTGACGGAGTGATTCTTCGCATCAACTGCAGCAGAACGTATGAGGTAGATGCACCAAACACATACACAGAGTCACAGATAAAATACATCGTCGAAAACCTCCCTCGTATACCTGAGCGTGAGATGGATCGTCACGCAAGACGTGCCGCAGCAGCATCTGGCAAGCTTAAGGATCACCATATAGATGGCAAGGTCGAACTCGATTTTAGTGAGGTAATTCGCTTTAGATGGTCTGACGGGACGGTATCGGAAGTACCACGTGACTCCTTCCCTAATGCTGACAAGGAGGATGTCATTGACGTCCACTACAAAGAGACAAACGAAGAATAGATTGAAGCACCCTACGGGGTGCTTTAATCATTTTCTATGCATTCGTAATCTATTGTGGGCGATTTTGTTAACCTTGGTTAACACAAACCGCAATATAATTCAAAAACTCTAAAAAGCACTCAGTGATTCTCGGCGATATATAGAGCAAAAATAAACCACGTTGATGTACGGTTGATGTATTTTACTCATTTTGGTATAAAAAATAAGCACTCTCGATTGCTCGAAAGTGCCTATATTACGTTGGTTGCGGCGGCTGGATTTGAACCAACGACCTTCGGGTTATGAGTGTTGAACATTAGAAGATGTGACTTGCACCTACCGTTCATAATTGCCGATATTTAGCCATTTTCAAATATCAACCGATTCATGATTTGTATTAAATACATACCTATTTTTCATACAATAACGGAAAAATAACGGAAACGATTTATCATTCAGAATTTCTAAACTTACTCGTTACCTACACATTATCATCGATAGCATCTGGCTCTCACAGTTTTGGCTGTGAGAGCTTTTTTTGTCCTGTTATAATAATAAAAGAGTAAGCCCTGCAACAAATGGGGCAAGACTAATATCTTTCCTAACAGTATTAA
>NZ_JAGCFH010000133.1 GCF_017650195.1 Ruminococcus sp.
ATACACCAACACCACCAAGTGCACTTACGGAAACAAATATTTCTCCAAGGTATACCTTATTTCCTGAGACTGTGTAATGAAAACCGGTATGTATGGCATCCCCAAATATTGTTCGCAGTACAACAAAAAGCGCAGTACCGTTTAGAAATACTATAGTTAGATAAGATAAACAAAGAAACCATGAACTTAAAAATGCGTGATCTCTGCCGAAAGCTTCTTTTGTATAAGAATAAACACCTCCTGCACCGGGATTTCGGTTCATCAAAAATGAAAAATTATATCCTATAACTAACATGATAAGTGTACTGACTAACATAGCAATTATTGTACCAAGTGGACCAGCAATAGGAAGGAAAGTAGTTCCGGGCATCACAAAAGCTCCCCACCCGACCATACAGCCAAACGCCATTGACCAAGCATCAAGTTTGGATAAATATGGCTTTTTTATATCAGTTTTCATTTGACCTTCCACAGTTTTACCACCTTTCATGTATAGCATTCAATTCAAATTAAGAATATTCTTTGAAATATCATCACTGTCTAGCAAATAAATGATAAACGGGAGCAACTCAAAAAGAACTGTTCCCGCTTTTTCATTACAAATTACACAGCTTTTGAAACTGAGTCTTTGCTTCTTCCAATAAAGCAGTATAATCCGTATCTGTCTCGTTACGAAGAAGTTCGGCCATTTTACTAATTGGAACTGTCAAAGGAGTTAAAGAAAGGCTTGAATACATACCTTTCAGCGTATGAGCAGTTTCAAAAGCTGAATAATAATCTTTGATTCGTATCTGCTGCTCAAGATCAGTTAATCTGTTATCATCGAGAGACTTATTTACAAGTTTGAGATAAAAATCCTCTTTATTCATACAGCGCATAAGACCATTTTTTACATCTGCACCGTAGTCAATGAGTTTATTTAGCGTTATCATTTTTTATACACTCCTAACTTCCGATTTTAAAAGAGCAGTTAGTTCTTCTGCTGGAAGAGGTTTGGAGAAATAGTATCCTTGAATAATATCACAGCCTAAATCTTCCAAAAGATCAAGTTGTTCCTTGGTTTCCACACCTTCAGCTATGACAGGAACTTCAAGAATTCTTGCAATATCGATCATTATTCCGACTAAACGAAAATGCTTTTTATTGTCGCATATATTCCTTATAAATTCCATGTCTAGTTTAAGTGCGTCTATCGGTAAAGAACACAGCATATTCAGTGATGAATATCCGCTTCCAAAATCGTCCATTTCAATCTTGAAACCATTTTCACGAAGGTTCATCACGGTATTTATTATCTGTTGTGCATTATCGGAATACGCTGATTCGGTTATTTCAAGCAATAAACTTTCGCTGTCGATCTCACTGCTTTTAATTATATCGCTTAATATGTCGACTAATCGAGGGTTAAAGACATCAACTCTTGAGACATTTACAGATACAGGAACGTTAAATCCCTCTTCTTTCCATTTTTTTATCTGATTTGCAGCTTCACTCCAAACATATTTATCAAGCTGTCTGATAAGACCATTATCTTCAAACAACGTTATAAATTCACCAGGTGGAATCATACCAAATTCTGGGTGAAACCAACGTACGAGAGCTTCGACACTAGTCAACACAGGCTTACCGTCACAAATATTATATTTGGGCTGATAGAAAACTTTGAATTGCTTTTCTACAAGAGCGCTGTCCATATCATTTATGAGCCGTTCCGAATGCAGTTCTTTACTATGTAATTCGGCATTATATATATCGAAACAGGTTGTATAGTGATTTTTTATCTTTCGGCATACAAGTTCAGCTCGTTCAAAACGCTGTTCCATATCAAGATCACTGCCGTCATCTGAATAGATTCCTAATCTTATACTTATTTTTCGATCATCCAAAACTTCTTCAATCATTGAAATAAACCGTGATATATGATCTTTGGGATTGTCCATATGAGGTATATATATACCAAAACAGTTACTGTTTCTACGGCAGGCAAGTCCTCCTGTCTCACAAACCAGATTATGTATACTGTTTCCAAGTTTTTTTAATAGTATATCTCCATATGCTCTTCCATAAAGCTCGTTAATGATATGAAAACGGTTTATATCCAGAACAAGAGCGTCCATAGGCATATTTTCATTTTGATTATCAAGTCGTCGTCCGTACTCAAAGAAGAATTCTTTGTTAAAAAGCCCTGTAAGTACGTCTCTTTCTGTTTCATGAATGATTATCCTGTCTTCGGAAAGCTCGATGGCGTGTTCTATCCTTGCTCTTATGATTTCAGGAGCTTCATATGGCTTTGATATAAAATCAGCCGCGCCAAGCTGTAAACTTTTGACTTCTGCATTTTTTTCAGAGGTGAGTACAATAACAGGAATACGCCATAGCTCACTATCCGAACGTAATATTTTAAGCAAACTGTAGCCGTCAAGTTTAGGCATATGCAGGTCAAGAAGAATAATGGAGAGTGTTGTTTTTTCATGTTTGATGATTTCAAGCGCTGTTACACCATTTGAAGCAAAAATTACTTCATATGATTCATTAAGCATAGCAGCCAGCATTTCTCTTTCAATTAATTCATCATCAACAATTAGAACAGTCCTATGAAGCCCTTGCTTCCGTTCGAGTAATTCCTGCATATTTATCACTCCTAATACGATGATTTGGAAATATTATACTATAATATCTATATGTTTTCAATTATTATGTGTAAATAAACTAAATCAATAGACTAATTGATTTAATTCTGAATCAAATATTGATTATTTGATGAAAAAGCCGTTAATGATTTTAACATTTTTTTGATGTTATAGTTTTTATATATGATTTAAGTAAAAAAATTACTATTTATAGCAGATGGTGACTGTACTGATCACGGACAGAATACACGTGGCTGAATATAGTACAACCCTTGAATGCCACAAGAGGTCAAGATGGCCTAGCTCAACCTATGGTAACCAAAGTTAACGAGCGTAAAATACATCATAAAAACTAAGCACGGATATGACGTGAGAAAAAAGCTTCAGACAATGTATATAAGCCGTCTATGCTGTGAATGAACGTGACACAAAAGATCGTTTAAAATAATTAACACATTTTATGCCGACTAGATGTTTACTTTTTTCTCATAATGTGAGAAAATTTTGCATAATGCGAATATCATATTGACTTTTTCCCATTAAATATGATATAATCAATGTGGAATGGTATAACTTACCATACTGAAAGCGGAATTTATAGGTGGGAATTAAAAATAAAACTTAATCTTAATACTCTTCTTCACCGTATAAGTACTTGACATCACGTAATACTTAGCGGAGCAAGTTATAATTTAGCAATATTTCTTCAATCTCATCACAGGTATATTCGTAATTTAGAAAAAGCTCCACGTAAGACTTCTGTCAGCACTGCAGCTGAGTCATAATGACCCGGTACAGTGTGGCATGACAGACAAGATCGGCATTCTGAAGGTAGCTCGTTCATAAGCTCCTTTCAGAAAACGTGAAAAAGAAATACTGAAAGGCAAGATGCTTTATGCTGAGAATTGAAGACTATTATACCGACGCTCTGTCGGCGGGCATTATAACTATGCTCGACAAGCCTGAGATAATAAACAGGCTTATGAATATTTTCTACATCAATTTCAAGGGGTATGACTTCACGAAAATGAGAGTAGAGATTTATCCTGTCAGGGAAGAGCTTGAAGAATATAAAGATCTTGGCCTTGCTATCCTTGACCAGATACGTAAGCTCCGTGTGTACTATGACGGACACAGGTTGGCTTTGAAGCGCGTTCTGAAGGATATAAATCATGATACACATCTGAATACCAAGGTTTACAGCCCTGTTGTAGGCTGCCCTATCAACTGTCCCTACTGCTTCAGCAAGAAGGTAGTGGAGCATTTTGAGGTTACGGACAGCTATACAAAGCCTGTGTTCCGTGGTTTCTATAAGATAACAAAAGACGCCGAAGGCAACGATGTCCCAGAGCTCTTCAATATCGAGAGTGATAATCCGATTGACTGGTTCCTGACATATATGTCGGATTTCGGCTGCTGGAAGCCTGAATGGCAGCAAAACGTACTTGAGCAGATAATCGCAGCGAATGCTCTTAAGCGCAGAAAGAACAAGTGCGTGGATACCTTCCAGCTGGTGACCAAGCGCCCGAAGGGAATAGACCTTAGCAGTATCCCCACGGATATTGATCTGCGGAATGTGGTTATTTCCTGTACAGTAGACAAAAACTGCTGGACCTCTCGTATCTCTGATCTCATTGAAAAGACCAGCGGTCATAATATTACAGCCTGTGTTGTATACCAGCCTGTGCTTGAGTATATAAAGCCTGTTCACCTTGACGAGTTTGTCAAGACTTTCGGCAGGGAAAACAGCTGGGTTGTCATTGGCAGCGAGATAGGCGAAGACGCTATACCGCTCAAGTTCGAGTGGATAAAGGATATTATCGATAAGTGCATTGAGCTTGGTATCCCGCTGAAAATGGAGTATGATATAAAGAACATAGTTGAAGCCAACGGCTATGAGTTCCTTGTACAGGAGCCTAAGCCCATGATGGAAACAAAGTCTATCCGCAGCAGGAACCTTGCACTTAAGAAGGCGAATGCAGCCGAAAAATATGATATCAAGGTGGCAGAGCTCAACAGGAAGCTGGAGAAATGTGCTGTCAACGATAAGCGTAACATCGCAACTCTGGTAATGTTTGGCGACGTTGATACTACCGAGGAAAGCGCAAAGCGGCTCCTTGACAGGTCTCCGGATTTTGATATCATACTTACTGCCGAATCAAAGGGCATACCACTTGCCTACGAAATGTCAAGGCGAAGCGGCAGGGGCTATATCGTCGCGCGGAAATTGCTCAAGCTGTATATGAGTGATGCAAATGAAGCGGCAGTCAAGGATTTGAAGAAGCGAAAGTTCTATCTTGATGTAGAAGACGCAGAGCTTATGAAGGACAAGCGTGTCCTCATAGTGGACGATGTTATCTGCACAGGTGAGTCTGTCAAGGCTCTGGAGGACCTTGTAATACAGACAGGAGGAAGTGTTGCAGCAAAGGTCGCAGTACTTGCTGAGGGTGACGCTGCAAAGCGAGACGATATCATCTATCTTGAACCACTTCCTGTTTTTCATCATGAAAATGAACAGTACATTAAAGACAGCAGGAGAGCTTGAAAAAGCTCTCCTTTTTGGTTTGCCCGACATGGGCACAATCTAACGGGTGAAAGTTCCGAACACACCCAGATAGTGGGAAGTGTATAGCCGAACAGCAAGGGTGTCTGCCGTGAGGCGGAATCTGAAGGAAGCTGTAAGCAAACCTCTGGTCTGACGAACAGAAATCGCATATAAGGCTTGGCTACGATAGATAAGCTGGCCAAAAGCAGCAAAGTCTGATAACTATCACCATAGTAGCAGCAAAGTAAATGCGGCAGATATGTAGAGGGAAAGAGTGTGCACCTTAATCGGGGAGGTCTCACAGGCGGGATATAAACCGTAGTAAC